>JBJKSK010000399.1:0-3197 GCA_046704125.1 Desulfobacterales bacterium
CTTCTCCCGTGCCGCCTGACGCACCGATTTCATTTCCATTTCAACCACTCCCATCCCAATTGAGTTATAGCAAAGGGGTGTCTTCACCATCCCGGCTTTGCCGGAGCTGGACCCAGCTGAGCAGTGCCAGCCCGAAAAAGACCAGCAGCATGCCCCCGGCTTCTGCCGGGCCGGGGACCTCGCCCAGTTGGAGCCATGCGGCCAGCACCCCCACCACCGGGGTGAGCAGGGTTCCCATGCCGGCGATTCCG
Source organism: Desulfobacterales bacterium (assembly GCA_046704125.1). Lineage (GTDB taxonomy): Bacteria > Desulfobacterota > Desulfobacteria > Desulfobacterales > JBJKSK01 > JBJKSK01. Next base: position 252 of record JBJKSK010000399.1, read on the forward strand.
GCCGGCAGCTCCTGCAACGCGACAAACCAGAGGGTCCACCCCGCCGCCGCACAGAATACGATGTTGTAGAAGAGGGCGCCGATCAAATAGGGCGTCCAGTGAATGGGCCGGAAGTCCACAAACCGGGAAATAAGAAACAAGGGGATGCCGCCCAGAAGCAGCTGCCAGGCCGTGAGCGCCAGGAGATCAACCTTGACCCGTTTTCGCAGGCACTTGCTCCACACACCGGCAAGCGCCCAGAAAAGACTGGCGAGAACAGCCAGGCCGGTGCTGAAGAAATGGGGCATCTGCCCCCAGGGATGCACCAGGCAGATCAGACCCAAAAAGGCGCTCGCCACCGCCGGCCACTGCCACCCCCGGAGCCGTTCGCCCAAAAAGAGCCAAGCGAGGAGCAGCAGCCACATCGGCATGGTGAAGACCAAGACGGACGTCTTGCCGGCCCCGCCGCTGACCAGCGCCCACATTCCGAGGCCCGAAAATCCGGTGGTCTGGATCAGCCCCAGAAGCAAGACCCTCCAAAACGAACCGATGGTGTGGGGCCTGCGCAACGCCAAGACGATCGCCAGCAGCAACCCCCCGCCCGATAAGGCCCGGATGCTGGTAAAGGCAAAGGGACCGATGTCGCGCAGCGCAACCTTCATGACCACCCAGTTGTACCCCCACATCCATGCCACGAAAAACAAACCGATGATCGAAAGCCAGGGCCGCTGGTGTTCCATGGGGTTCTCCGGGGAAAAGCCAAACCAGACCGCCGCCGCCTGCCGGCAGCGGACAGCTTCCCTTTGTACCAAGCTGTGCCAAGAATGCAACCGGTAAAAGCATCACGCTTCCGGTGGGGCCCGCTAAGGCGGCAACGGAGTGGCTGCTGCAATTCATGGGGATGTCAGCGCGCCGATTGCGGTCAGTCGGACCGCACAACGGGAGCCCCCTCTGCCAGGAAGCATCCCGGAAGTGGGAACGGAGCGGATGCGAATAAGGCTGGTTACCCCTTTTTCAGGGGTAGTGCGGGGCTGTGCGGGAGAAAAACCGCGGGCTGCCCGATCCGGCGGGCGCCTGCGGGCGCTGTCCGTCACCATAGAAATGCCACCGCCCGTTTGCCCAGGATATAGTCGTCAAATATGGTGGTGGCAGCCTTGTTCGCCATTCCAAGGCAGACGTGGAGCGGCAGCAGATGCTCCTCGCGCGGATGGCAATAGCGCGCGGCGGGCGCTCTCTGCCAATCGATCAGGCGCTGTTCCCGCTCGGTCCGGGATATTGGGCCGGTGCACGCTTCGATCAGCCAGTTTTGGAACTCGTTATTGGCCGGATCCGCAGAATTGGTCCCTTGCCATGAAAACGCCTGCATATTGTGAAACGAAAACCCGGATCCAACCACCAGGACGTTTTCTTTCATCAAGTCCCGCAACGCGCTGCCAAGGGCCAGATGCGCCGCCGGATCCAGGCCGCGCAATAACGAAAGCTGCAGGGCCGGGATGTCGGCTTCCGGGTACATCAGCTTGAGCGGGATAAACAGGCCGTGATCGAATCCCCTCCCGGGATCGATTCGCGCCGCGATATGATTCCGGTTCAATAACTCGGCGATCCTTTCAGCCAACTCCGGATTTCCGGGAGCGGGATACTTGATTTCATAGGCTTGCTCAGGGAAACCATAATAGTCGTAAAACATCTCGGGAGATCGTGCGCCCAGGAGCGTGGCCACCTTTTCTTCCCAATGAGCGCTGACGACCAGAATGGCCGCCGGTCTCTTCAGCCGGGATGGAAGCTGGCGCATGAAGTCCACCATCGCCTGGTGACTGGCGTCGCCAAGAATCGGCAGGGGACCTCCACCATGAGAGAAATAGACAATTTGCGCTTTGCTTTGAGAATTGCTCTGCTGTGGCATAAGAATCCTTTCCGTGGGGTGCACGAACTCGCGTGCATCGGATGGCAAACGGGACCTTCAGGCTCTGCTGAAACGCCCCTCTGGCCCTCGGCGGCTTGGATGGCCGCCGTGGGCCAGAGGGTTCAACGGCTTCGGCAATGGGTATGCGCCTTGCCGGAAATTCTATTGGCAACGGAAGCGCCATTTCAACACGCCTCTATTGTTCAATATCGTAATTGATTTCATGTCATTTGTTTTTTTCTGTATTTAAAGTAGTGCAAACGATCGGATTCAGCGGCGTTGCGGAGCGCCGGCATCGCGACGCCGCCTGCGACCCGATCTCAGCCCGCCTCAGGTTGACAGCATTTCGGCAAGCCGGGCGACAATTTGCGTTGCATATTTTCCATTGGGGTCCAATCGTGGATTGTAAATAGCGACGGGCAAATCCCCATCGTCGCGAAGATTGATGCGTTGACCGATACCGGCTTCTCTTAAGGCCCGGGGCATCCGTTCGAGGCCGTTTGGGTACCCAGAACTGTCAATGGGCACTCCCACAAGGGTGGTGAGATTCGTATTTGATAGGCTCACACAAGACTCCTGGCCCCAAGACGGGCGGGCTAACCGTGCGGACAAAGTGAGCGCCGCGATTCCCGGCGGCGCAGTCGCCCGGAACGCTTCGGCTCACAGGCCGAAAAGGGATGCGGGCAGTGGACGAAGTGCGCTTGATGATGACGCACGCAACTGCCAAGGCCCCCCGCGATTTATGCTCCTTTGTGAAAGCGGTCGTTCGCTGGTTTTTTTTTGTTATTCGCAACGGATCGATAACAAGTTGCCCATTGTTTCATATTTTGCCGAAAAGCCGACTTGATCGAATATTTCTTTATGATCGGCCACCGATCTTGAAATCAGCTTGCCACCGTCCGCCAACGCCCGAAGGTACTTATCTGCCAAACGGCTGCTTCTTACCAAAGTCGTAAAAAATAGTTTGCCGTTTTTGGTTATAATTTTTTCTAGCTGTTTCAGCACCGGTCTTGTGTCGTCGAGACAATGCAACAGATTCTCCGAAATGATTGTCGTGAAGGCAT
>JBJKSK010000400.1:0-3379 GCA_046704125.1 Desulfobacterales bacterium
CGCAGTTTAGCGGTGAATACACCCCGTTGTTTGGCTCCCCACCGTTGCGGGACATCAAGAACCAACGCCAGACGGCCACGGCCTAAAAAGCATCGGCTTTCTCACGCCTTGACAGTCTCACCTAAGGCGGGCTATGCCCGCAAGGCTGTAGACCGTAGTCTATTAGACTGTAGGCGGAAATCATTTGTAAAATTTCTGGAACGATTTCTTGTTTTTTTTGACATGGTTTCAGGAGTAAGGCACTAAACAGGGAGGAAAAATGCCATGACCGTGAAATCGGTACTCGAGGACACCAAAAAGTTTCTGGACCATCTCGGGTTGAGCGAAGAGCCGTTTGGCGTGTATTACGATGACACCGAGCCCGAAAAAGCCTTTGGCCCAAAGCCCGGCATACCCATCTCGCGCGAGCTGGAAGAGCAGGGGAAGCTGGATATGCAAGAGGTTTTCAAGCGCTTTTCCTGCGTCATGGGCAACATATGGCTGGCAAGGAAAAAGCACCGAGCTGCCTATATTTCCACGCAAGCGTATGGATGCCCGGGAGGCGTGTTCTACTGTTCCATGATGAAGCCAAACGTCAGATTCATCGAGCATTATGTGACCACGGGCTTTAGCGGTACTCCCGTGCACGGCGAGCGATACTTACCTTCGCCCGAAGCCATGAGGAAATTTCTCGACAAGGTCAATCCGCGTAATGCTCCTGCAAAATACTGTATTTTTAAACCGCTGTCCTTTTTTGCCGATCACGAGCAGCCGGAGTTCATCATCTTTTTCGCACGCCCCGAGGTGTTGACCGGTCTTTTCATTCAAACCACTTTCACCACCGGCGATGTGGATTGTGTGGCCTCCCCCTTTGGCGCAGGATGTACGAACATCATCGCCTGGCCGCTCTTTTATAAAGAGCAGGGGATAGAAAAGGCGGTAATCGGCGGTTTCGACCCTTCGGCCAGGAAATATATGAAGACCGACGAGTTGACCTTTACCGTCCCCTGGTCGCTGTATGAGAAGATGTTAGCGGCCTTGCCGGAATCCATGTTCAACGTGGATGGAGAATGGACAGCGGTGCGAAAGAAGATAACACGCAGCGCGCAGGCCTGGGGGGAAGACCGTTAAACCATCCCTGCAATTCCTGAGGCGGGCTATGCCCGCAAGATTTTAGACTTTAAGAGCTATTTTTTGAAGCATTCCGGGAAAAAATCCAGCAGCTCCCGGTGAAACCGGGCCGGGTCGCTGAGATACGGGGCGTGGCTGCCGCCGGGGATGATCACCTTGCGCCCGTTGGCCACGGTGGAAACCAGCGTGTCGGCGTTTTCAAAGGGCACGACATCGTCGTTTTCTCCCCAGAGGGCCAGAACCGGCGCCTGGATGCGGTGAAGGTTCTGGCGATACGTGGTGATGCCCCGGGGGGCGACGCCCACGAATCCGCGAATTCGATCCGGACAGGCGATCATGAAGGGAAAGGCGAACCAGCCGCTGAAAGAGGGCGCCACCAGGACTGCGGCCTCTATCCCCAGAGCTTCCAGGACCGGCTTCAGCAGCGCTTCCGGGGCGCCGGAGCCTGCCGTGGACTGCCCGGAGCCGGGCAAATCGATGCAGAAGACCCGGTAGTGCGCCGACACCATCGCCTCGGGGGTGCCGATCTGCTGCCAGGTGGCGGCGGAAAAGCTCTTGCCGTGAAGAAAAACGATGGTGTCCGGTCCGTCTCCGGCGCAAAGGCAATGGATCCGGCCGCCGAGCACCTCGATGCGTCTGGATTCAGTCTTCATGTAATCCTCCCGTTTCCATCGAAGATGTTTTACCTGCTTTCTTGCCGCTTCAAGGCGCTGCCGATGATGGCTGAAAGCAGGGAAGGGTAGTCGATTCCGGCGCTTCGCGCCGCCAGGGGAAAGTACGAGGTCATGGAAATCTCCGGGGGCATGAGGCCGGCCGGAGAATTGACTTCCAGCACATAGGGGTTTTCCTGTGCGTCGCAGCGGATGTCGATGCGGCAAAAGTCCCTGATTTCCAGGGCCTGCCAGGTGGCCCGGCAGATGTCATCGATCGTTTCCTTGAGTGGGTCTTCCACCTTGGCCGGGCACATCAAGTAATTTTCGAATCCGGAGCGGTCCTCATACAGCCATTTGACTTCCAGCGAGTCGATCTTTTCGATTCCGGCACCCAGCCGGCCGTGATCCGGTTCGACATAGGGCAATATCTGCGGGGGATTGCCGAGCATGCTGACGGAAAACTCCCGGCCGCCGACAAACGATTCCACCATCACCGGTCTGTCAAAGATGGCAAAAACCCGTGACAGCTGTTTTTGGAGTTCCGCTTCCGAATATACCACACTCTGGTTGGTGATTCCCGCAGAGGAGCCCTGGGACAGCGGTTTGACGATCAGGGGAAAATGAAGGGCGGGGTCTATCCGGTCGTCTGTTTTTGAAACCACCTGGTGGGCAAGGGTGGGGATGCCTCTTGCCTTCAGGATCTCTTTGGTCTTGGCCTTGTTTAGCACCAGCGCCTGGGTCAGCGGCGTCGATCCGGTGTAGGGGATTTGCAGCATTTCCAGGATGGCGGGGATCTGGGCTTCCCGGTCGTTTCCGTAAATGCCCTCCGAGTAGTTGAGCGCCATGTCGATGCGCTGCCTGTTTTCCAGCAGCTTGGCGTAGGCGCCCCGGTCGGCCTCGATGGCAAGCACCCGGTACCCGCAATTTTCGAGGTGCCGGATCATGCCATCGATGGTGGCCTGGTCGTCAAAGTCGGTTTCCAGCTGGGATCTGGGGTCGTTGGGGTCCGGGTAGATGCGGCGGATATTGTAGAGAAACGCGATGGTCAGTGAGTCTTTCATGAGTTTGTACCTTAATGCCATGGCCTTGCCGGGGGCCGGTTGAGGCCGCCGGCAAGGCGCGTCAAGTCAAAGGGTGCCCGGTTTCCCGGGCTTTGGTTCCGGAAGGCCCGAAGCGGGCGGCGAGTTCCCGGTAGGCGAGATTTTTTCCGCCGAAGATATCCAGGGCGCTTCCCACGGTAAAATCGAGGCGTCCCTGTCCCATGGCCTCGATGGCCTCGATGTCATGCATGCTCCGGATGCCCCCGGCATAGGTGATGGGAATGCCCGACCAGGTGCCAAGCAGTTCGACCAGGGGAGTTTCGATGCCCTGGCAGCGGCCTTCCACGTCGACGCCATGGATCAAAAATTCGAAGCAAAACCGCGAGAGCCGATCCAAAAGGCTGCAGGTGATGCTTTCCCGGGTAAATTTTTGCCAGCGGTCGGTGACGATGAAATAGCGGTCTTGTCTCCGGCGGCAGCTCAAATCCAGCACCAGCCGATGGGCCCCGATCTCGCCGGCAAGTCGATCGAGCCGGTCGGTGTCCACCCGGCCGTCGTGAAAGACCCAGGAGGTCA
>JBJKSK010000401.1:0-5594 GCA_046704125.1 Desulfobacterales bacterium
GACAGGCTGTGTCCTGCCGGGATGGCGGCGCTGCGTCTTTGCGTCAAACGGGCGTTGCTCGCTGATGGTTCCATAAGAACTCCTTATCGGTTCGGAAATAAGAATTGTGCTGATCTCGAAGGGGCCAAACAGGAGGGGATGTACGCAACAAACAGGCCAGATGTGATGAATCAAAAAACAATAAGTAATAACTGTTGGTTAGGCGCCAAAAGATAAGGAGGAAGGGGTAAGGGGTGATTTATAAATGAATCATTAAAATTTTAACCATTTGAAATTGAATTAAAATTTTGATGATCCAAATTTGACTCAACTCCAGCCAGACAATTTATCTCAACTTATTGGATAGATAGGCTTCAAGCTGAGTCTTTTATGAATCACTGCCCCGAGCGGCAAGCTGCCGGATTTCACCGGCCGAAAGGCGGCAAAGCGGCTTGCGATCAAACGGCAGGGGTCGGCTTATTTGCGCAGCACCTCGGCAACCGGCGGGGCCGTCTCGCTATACGGCATCCCGTCGCAGAAAGCGCCGTGCAGATCGATCGAAGAATGCTTCAGCGTCCGGTTGCTGCACCGGGAACAGTTCCAGGTTTCCCACGCATGAGACAACACCTGATCGAGACATCGCCCGTAATAGGGGCACCAGATGTTTCGCTCCCCTTTTTGGTGGATCGGATTGGCTTTCCTGGCCATGGTTGGCCTCCCTTTCTGGCAACCGGGGTTGGATAGATTTTTGGCTGGTCAAACTGCCCAGACTATATCCTGCCGGTCTTACCTGAAACTTGCCGAAAACTTACCAGTTGATTAAAAAAGGCGACTCGTACCAACCGGTCGGCGGACCCGCGGTTTGCCGAAAAGGGTTTCGGGGCTTTTGGGCCAAGGCCCTTTGAGTTACTCGCTCAAGCCCATCTTTTTTTTCAATGCGGCAAGATCGTCGGCAGACGATGACGCCGACGTCTGGGCCAGGAGCCGGTCGACCTCATTTTCGGCCGAAGGCCGGTTGGCGATCTCTCCATAGGCCTGGGCGGTCGCCTCGTCCTCATCCACCTTCTGTTTCATCCGCTCCAGCATGGCCACGGTTCCCGAAGGGTCCACCCCGGCCAGCTGCCTGTTGATTTTTTTCATGGAGTCGGCCGTCTTGGCCCGGGCTTTTAGCGTTACCAGTTCGTTTTCAAAGGTCTTGATCTTGTGCTCGAGCTCGTCCACCTGGGCCTGGAGCTTTTCGGCCATGGCCTTTTGCGCCGAGTAATCGGCCAGGTAGCCTGCGGCACTTGCCTCGGCGGCCTTTTTTTCATCCAGCATCTTCATGGCCAGCTGCTCGGCCTTGGCCTTGTCGATTTCACCCTTTTGCGCCGAACTGATCAGCGCCATGGCCTTTTTCTCGCAGGACTGGGCTTCGGCCTCACTGTCAGTCTTTTGCCTCTCCAGGCGGATCACCAGCGCCCGGACCTCGCCCAGGCTCCTGATGGCCGCCTGCAGGTTTGTCTTCAGGTCGCGGATTCCCTGCTCCGTCATCCGGATCGGGTCTTCCAGTTTATCGACCACGGCATTGGTCTCGGCCTGGCCGATTTTGAAAAGTCGTGTCAATATGCTCATCGTGTATCTCCTTTACAGTTTGCTCAGCCGCAGCAGCTGGCCGCCGTATTCCGCCAGGGCCAGCGACAGGGCCTTGATGGAGCCTTCCAGCTCGTTGCGGTCCAGATTTTCAAGCTGCAGCGTGTCCCTCCACAGGATCGTGTCTCTGTCCGCATCCAGTACGAAGGCACCGTGGACAAGAAACCGGTTCATCTTCAACAGCTCGAAGAAACAGGTTTCCCGATCCCCTGGAACCGGCATGATCTGCTGCTCCATGACCAGAATCGGTTCTTCACAATCGATCACCAGATGGGCGATCCCGGAATCGGGCTTGTCTGCCACGATGATCTCTTGGCCCCGGTCTTCCGAAAGGATCCCGACTCCCATGTTGAGCAAAAACCCTTTTACCTTTTCGAAGTTATCTTGCATGGTCACACCCCGTGTTGCCTGATTTTAAAGGTTGGCGACATATGGCAGCGCCTGCAAACATGTCGGCTACGATTTCGGTGGGTCGGTAAACACCTTGACATCCGACGCGGCGACAGGGCTGCCGAGCATCAGCGTGATATAGCCCCCCCTCTGGCCCGTCTCCCCGCCCTGTTCGAGGATAAGCATCTCCGGGTTGTCGGTTACTTGGTCGGTCTGATATTCAACCACCGCCGCCGGATACGTGTCACGACCCGGCGCTGGCTGCTCACGGCACCCGGCAAAAAGCGGCCCGGGCTGTTTCTGGCGGTAACAGATGGAAACCGCCTTTTGCTCCGACTCGCCCTGATCCATCGTAATGGCATCCGCGAACCTGAGCGCATCATAGTCCGATTTCCAGTCCGGTCCCGGATCCTCGAAAAGCCAGTACATCCCGGAGTCTATCATGTCGGCGCGGTCGCCGGGTTGAAATTCGGGCACCTCGAAATAGACCCTGAGGTCGATTTCCGTTCCGACGGATTTGACCATGAGCCAAACCTCATCGGCTCCCTTGAGCCGCAGAAGAATCCAGGCGGCAAGATCGTTTAGCTCCTTTAAGGTGAGAATCCGCTGAACTTCGTAATTGAGTCCCCCCTCGCCATCCAGGCCCTGCCTCAGCGCCTCGAGCAATGCCTGCGCATCGCTTAGCACGACAACGCTTCCCGGCTTGACTTGTTCCCAAAACCCCGGGTCGTAGAGATCCGTCATTTCATTTCCTCCTGTTGCGGTGGCCTCTGCAAGCCCCTGTGAAGCCTTCCTGGCGCGCGGATTAAAGGCCCCTTCGGATGTTTGCCATCCGTGTGACGGCAATCCCGATAAAAACCAGGAAGATGATAGAACCCAGGGGCAATGAGCCCTGGCTGCCGTAATAAGCCGGGGAGGGGCCGTAATAGTAGCCGTTGTGGCGCATCAGCAGAGCCGTCATCGCCGCATCGGACATCACGCTGTAGAGCATCCACTTGCCAAGCGACGGGTTGTAGTAGCCATAGCCTCCAAGATCGGGGCGATAGACAACGGAATACCGGGAGCCGTTGGGGGCCGAATAGGTATGGGGAATGTAGGCGGGCCTTTCGGCAGGCCGGGCGCTGAATTTGTTCTGGTATTTATCGCGGTACTGGCGCCTGAAGGCATTTAAAGCCTTGCTCCGGCTGGAAAACAGGGTGCCCCGGGTTTTCGCCGCCCGGTACAACGCCCTGTCCGCCCGGCTCAAGGCGGCGCCCGACGATGAAAACACCGATTTGCTAAATAAACCCGAGCCCCGCCGCCCGATGGTCCGAAACGCCGATGACCCGGATCGCCCCCCCCAGGAAAGACTCCTGGCCGGTACGCTGAAATGAAACCCCCTGCCAAAGGACCGGAACCCTCCAAAGCCTCTGGCAAAGGCCTGGCTGCTGAAAACGGCAAAGACAACCGTTATGGCCAGCAAAATCGATTTCGTGAATTTAAAGGCGTTGATATTCATGATCCATCTCTTAGAAAGCAAGCAATATGGCGATGGCCAAAAAAGCGGCCGCGACCACGGCGGCGGCCGCGATATTGCCGTCCGCGGCGATTTCATGGTCAAGGGGCGAGGCCGGCAGCAGCAGCTTGTCGGCGGCCAGTCTCCCGGCGCATAACAAAACCGTGCCAAGCACGGCATAGACGACCACCGCTATCAGGTCCGTGCCGATTTGACTCGAGGCACCGGCTATGGCCATCCGGGCAATGGCTCCCTGAGCGGCCAGGAAAAAACCCAGACAGATTCCCGCGGCCACGTTGTCCTTTTCGATGACCGCCAGCACGTCGTAGTGAGTGATGAGCTGAAAGACCCGCCCGCCGCCAATCAAAATCAACTGGCCCACAAACCAGTAAAAGACGATGTCGCGCACCATCAGCGGCAAGGAGGCGCTCTCACCGGTCAGCACGCCGTTTATCATCAGACCCGTGGCCAGAAAACTGCCGATGTAGACAAAGGCCGTGGCCGCGTTGCGGTCATCGATGATTTCCTTCTTGTCGTCGAACCGGTAGAGCACGAGCCGGTCGTTTACCAGGGTGCTGAGCCGCATCAGCAAAATGGCCAACACCGAATTGAGGGTGATTCCGGCCAGGTTTTCGACCAGGTGGTCGCCAAGGCCTGAAATGGTGCCGGCCAGCGCCACGGCCAACCCGAGGATGTAGCCGGCGAAATAGATGCCGAAGGCGGGGTTGTCCCGTGAGGTGAGCTCCTCGTCAAAGTTAAACGCCGTCCCATCCGGGCGTCTGTGACGCAGGGTTATCCGGAAGAAAAGCACACCTAGCAGGAACAGCACGAAAAGAGCAGCAAAATAGGGCATCCTGCTCAAAAAATCCTGTAATACAAACTCAAGCGTCTGCATGTCTGAACCCGGTTCTTTCCTCTTTACGGTGGATCGGTTGGCTGAAACCGGAAAACGTTGGATTCCCGGCAGTTCAAGATGGTAATCCGCCACGGTGTGAAAAACAACGCCAAATCGCCCTGGAGCCGCCTTTTGGCTTTCGGCAAGCGCCCGGGCTTTTCGAATCAGGTGCGCCAGGCATGGCCATCGATGATTTTTTAAATGGTGCCGGTGACAATGTCAATGCCTAGAATCGCTCGGCACCTCCGGGAAAGATCTTCCCGGCTCATGCCTTGGCTGCCGCTTGGATCACCGTGATCACCGGCCAGGCTTACCCGAAGCCGGCCAGACGCCCCGGCTTCAAGCAGGGGCTGAAAACCCCTCCGATGACCATGGCTGAGGGGCTTGCTTTTTCTTTGGGCTCAGGATATCAGTGGTGGTCAAATGTTTGCGTGTCGTGCATCATTTGATGCCATTTGACGAGTTTTTGACCATTTCAAAAACAAAGGGTTTCGGTTGCCGCACACACCGAAACCCTTAGACTTTTAATGGAGCCGGCGAGCGGAGTCGAACCGCTGACCTGCTGATTACGAATCAGCTGCTCTGCCAACTGAGCTACGCCGGCCAAACGGTTGGTTTTCTACTTTAGTTTATGGTTCAAAATCAAGAGAAAAATTCGATTTCACCGCTGCTGGCCGCCATCGGGGCCGGCCGGCACCACTTGGAGGCCACCGGTTTGTCGCCGGCGGCATCGGCGTTTTTGACCGCCACGCTGGCCGGAAGAATCGATGCTTCGCTTTTTGTGATCACTCCCACCCAGAAGGATGCGGAAACCTTTATCGCCGACATGGCGCTGTTTTCAGACGGCCGGCGTCCGGTGGTCTATTTCCCGCCTTATAACCTTACGCCGTTTAAGCCCCTGGCCTATCACGCGGATACGGCCGCCGAGCGCATCCGGGTGCTCTACCAGCGCTTGACCGATCCCAAACCAGCTGTCGTGGTCACCCCCGTGGAGGCGTTGATCCAGCGCCTCATCCCCAAAAGCACCCTGGTGGATTTTGCTGAACTGATCATGGCCGGAGAGGAGACCGACCGGGATGGGCTGATCCGCAAGCTTGTCGCCGGGGGCTACAGGCGGGCCACCCTGGTGGAGGAGCCCGGCGATTTTTCGGTTCGAGGCGGCATCCTGGATATTTTTTCGCCCTTGTATCCCGATCCGTTTCGCCT
>JBJKSK010000402.1:0-5543 GCA_046704125.1 Desulfobacterales bacterium
GGCCGTTTAGGCGGTAAGCCGGCCGGTTGGGCCCACGGGCCGCCGCCACGCGCCAAAAATCCTTGCAGACACGGGCTAGTTCAAGTTGCCATCAGAAATGTCCGTCTCACTTGAATTTAGCCTGCCCGCCGTTTCGTCCGCTTGTTCAACTGTCGCTGCTCTCGTAAGGCCTTTCCTCACGGCGTATCTATAACATGATTCGCTGGAATTGAACATGGCGAAAGCCCGTTTCAGGCATCGATGGCGGCAACCGTCAAGACTCCAGTTGATTGCCGGTTCGCTTTCCTTTATGATGCCAGGGGGAAACAAGGCACAAAACACATTACAGGCAAAGGGGCACCATGGAACATGAAGATCCGACCCGCGATGAATGGCGGGCGTTGTTTGAGGCATCCGTTGCATTTCGGGATTTGAAGCCCTGGAATTGGGTCGAAAGCGACTGCTTGTTTGGGATCCAGGACCCCGAGACCGGTGAGATGGGCTACTGCTGCATCATGGGCCAGATGGGAGATGTCCTGGGGCTGGTCCTGTATCTGGGCGATGAGGGACTTTACAGCGCCTTGCGGCTGATTTCCGGGGAATTCGCTTCGGGCGGCCTGGAGGCCCAGTTTATCCAGAAATGTCTCCTGATGACCCTTGACAATCGGAACGAACTGACCAAGGACGCCTATGCCGCCGTCCAGAAGGCAGGAATGCGGTTTCGGGGCCAAAACGCCTGGCCGCAGTTCAACAGCATGACCCCGGGCTACGCCCCCTGGAAAATCACCGGGGCTCAGGCCCGTTTCTTCACCCATGCCATCGATCATGCAATAAATGTGGCCAAAATGGTCCGCGACCAGCCGGATTATCTTCAAGCGCCTGGAGACGGCCTGATTCCCGTCGCCTGCTGCGACGGCTCAAACAACTGGACGCAGGACTGGGTGCCGCTTCCTCCGCCCCCGCCGCCAAAGGCTTGGCAACCCCCCTGGCCGATTGACGAGGTGAGGCTGCAACGCATCAAGAAACGGGCCAAGAAAGACCCGCACCCCTGGGAGATGCTCTCCTTTTTCGTCCCCACGCCGATCGAGGACAGGCAGCCGTTTTACTATCCCCTCATGCTGGTCATCGCGGCTCACGACACAGGGATGGTGCTAAACGCGGGCCTTTCTCATCCGGAGGAGACCACATCCCGGTTTGTCGAAGAGTTTCTGGCCACCATTGAAAACGCCCGTGTCCTGCCTTCCAAGATTCTGGTCGGCCAGGCGGAACTCAATGCGCTGATAGCCCCCGTGGCGCAACGGCTGGGCATCAAGATCAAAATCGTCGGGGCGCTTCCCGGTGCAGAGGAATTCAAGGAAGCCATGTTCAGCGAAGTGCTGGAAATGAAAGAGGACTGGTAGGAGGTGATGGGCGTCGCATCTTGAATCGTGACTCAGGCCCCTTGACGGGGTTTTTGGCCAAGCCAGGACGCCGGGCGTGCCAGGGCAATGGGCTTTTGGGTCATAGGGGGGTGCAGGAAGAAAACCGCGGAACAGGAGGCGGGGGAGGCAAGCGGCTGGAACCGGGAGTCCGTGCCGCCGACGCTGCCAGAATCATTGTCCGGATGATCGAAACCATGAACACTGTATAGGAGCCACGATGCCTGAACTTGCTTACATCAACGGAAAAATCCAGGATATCCACACCGCCATGGTCCCCATCGAGGACCGCGGCTACCAGTTTGGCGATGCCGTCTACGAATTTATCGCCAGCTACAACGGCAAACTGTTTTGCCTGGAAGCGCACCTGGATCGGCTGGAGCGTTCCATGCGGGAGCTGTCTTTTCCCGTGATGGCCCGGCAGGACATCCGAAACGCCGTGCAGACGCTTTTTGACCGGGCCGCCATCGCCCGGGCCGGAATCTACATCCAGATTTCGCGCGGCGTGGCTCCGCGAAATCACGCCTTTCCCGCCGCCGGTGGGCTCCAGGTGGTGATGACCGTCCGGCCGGTGGAGGAAAAGCCCCGGGCCTTGCGGCAAAGCGGCGTGCCGGTGATCACGGTTGAGGATTTCCGCTGGGGGCGATGCGACATCAAGACCGTTCAGCTGCTGCCAAACGTGCTGGCCAAACAAAAAGCCATGGATGCCGGTGTATTTGACGCCGTCTTCGTGGCGCCCGGGAAAGTGGTCCGCGAGGCGACCAGTTCCAATGTGGCCATGGTCAAAAACGGCGCGCTGATCACCCACCCGTTGACCACGGCCATTTTACCGGGTATCACGCGGATGGTCGTGCTGGAACTGTGCGCCAAATTGGGCGTCCCGGTTCAGGAGCGGTTTTTCACTCTCGATGAGATGCTGGCGGCAGACGAGGTCTTTTTGACCGGCACCGTCACCGAGGTGCTGGGCATTGTCACCGTGGATGCCAAGCCCATCGGAGACGGGAAGGTGGGGCCGGTGACCCGGCGGCTCTACGATGCGCTCGGCAAGCGCGCCGGCGCGTGACAGCGCCGGTTTAGGGCCGGAAAAGACAAAGGCTCCGGCAGCATCGCCTGGGGGGCTGCCGGAGCCGGGGTTTCCGGATTACCGGAGGCGGCAGTCGCGTTCGTGTACCTGGGCGTCGATGACGGCCAGCGACGTGGTGTTGACGATATCTTCCACGTCGCAGTTGCGCTGGATCACGTGAACGGCTTTGCTCACCCCCATGAGAATGGGGCCGATGGCCGTGGCTCCTCCCAGCCGGGCCAGGAGTTTGAAGGCGATATTGCCGGCTTCCAGGGAGGGAAATACCAGGATGTTGGCCTTTGATTTGAGGGTGTTGAAGCTGTAAACGGTGTTTAGGATCTCCGGGACCACGGCCGTGTCCGCCTGCATCTCTCCGTCGATGATCAGGTCCGGACGGCGGTTTTTGGCAATCTGGGTGGCCCTGGCCACCTTGAGCGTGAGCGGATGGCGTGTGCTGCCGAAGTTGCTAAACGAAAGCATGGCGATGCGCGGCTCGATATCCAGCTGTTTGACGGTGTCGGCCGAACAGATGGCGATTTCGGCCAGTTGCTCCGCCGTGGGTTCGATGTTGACCGTCGTGTCGGCAAAAAACATGACGTCTTTGGCAAACACCATCATATACAGGCCGGCGATCACCGATGTGCACTCTTCCAGGGGAAGCGTCTGAATGGCCGGGCGGATGGTGTCCGGATAATGCTGATTGACGCCGCCCACCAGCCCCTCGGCGTCTCCCATCTTGACCATCATGGCCCCGAAGTAGTTCAGATTCTGCCGGAGCATTTGCTGGGCTTCGTAGCGCGTGACCCCCTTTCGGCACCTGAGCCTGTACAGCTCCTCGACATAGGCATCCATTTTCTCGAACCTGGACGGGTCGATGATTTCCGCTTCCTTGAGATCCAGGTGCAGGGTTCGGATCTGGGCCTCGATGTCTTTCCGGTCGCCCAGCAGCAGCGGTTTGGCGATGCCTTCATCGATGACGGTCTGGCAGGCCCGGAGGATTTTCGAGTCGTAACCTTCCAGAAAAACGATCCGTTTGGGCGCCCGCTGGGCTTTGTGGATGATCCGGCGCATGATCTCCTGGGAGCGTCCCAGCCGGCTTTCCAGCCGGTCGCGGTAAGCGTCCCAGTCCTCGATGGGTTTGCGGGCCACACCGGATTTGACCGCGGCCATGGCCACCGCCGGGGCTTCCCGGGTAAGCGTTCTCGGATCAAAGGGTTTGGGGATGATGTACTCCTTGCCAAAGGTCATGTGTTTTCCCGCGTAGGCCTTTAGCACCGAATCGGGCACGTCTTCCTTGGCCAGCTTGGCCAGGGCGTAAACGGCGGCAATCTTCATCTCGTCGTTGATGGTCGTGGCCCGCACATCCAGGGCGCCGCGGAAGATAAAGGGAAAACCCAGGACGTTGTTGACCTGGTTGGGAAAATCCGAGCGGCCGGTGGCCATGATCAGGTCATCCCGGACACTGATGGCATCCGGGTAGGAGATTTCCGGATCGGGATTGGCCATGGCGAATAAAATCGGTTTGTCGCCCATGCTCTTGACCATCGCCTGGGTGACCAGATCGGCCACGGAAACCCCGGCAAAGACATCGGCGCCTTTCATCACATCGGAAAGCGTCTGGGGCTCAGTCCCGTTGGCCAGTCTGGCCTTGTAGGGATTCATCCCGCGTTCCCGTCCCTGATACACCAGCCCCATGGAATCCACCAGATAGAGGTTTTCCCGCTTGACCCCCAGCTTGATGTAGAGTTCCGCGCAGGCGATGCCCGCGGCGCCGGCGCCGGAGAAAACGACCTTGACCCTGTCGATGCGTTTGTTTTGCAGCTCCAGGGCATTTAGCAGCGCCGCACCGGAGATGATGGCCGTGCCGTGCTGGTCGTCATGAAAGACGGGAATATTCATGACCTGTTTGAGCCGGTCTTCGATGTAGAAACATTCCGGTGCCTTAATGTCTTCCAGGTTGATTCCGCCAAAGGTGGGCTCCATGGCCTTGACCACGCGGATGATGTCGTCCGGGTCCCGGCAATCCAGCTCGATGTCGAACACATCGATATCGGCAAATCGTTTAAAGAGGATCGTTTTGCCTTCCATCACCGGTTTTCCCGCCAGGGGCCCGATGTTTCCCAGGCCCAGGACCGCTGAGCCGTTGGTGACCACCGCCACGAGGTTTCCCTTGGCGGTATAGTCAAAGACCTTGTCCGGGTCCTTCTTGATTTCCCGGCAGGGATCCGCCACCCCCGGGGTGTAGGCCATGGCCAGATCCCGCTGGGTGATGCAGGGTTTTGTCGATTTGACCTCGATCTTTCCGGGTCTGTCCTGACGGTGATAATCCAATGCGTCTTGTTTGCGTACCATTTCAGCTTCCTATGTAAAAAGATGATAAAAAAAAGCCCATGACCGCAGATGCCGCCGGGCCTTTAGCGTATTATGATTTCAGGCGGATGCCGGATTCCAGAATCTGGATGGTTCCCTTTTTGTAGAGCCCGCCGATGCTTCGCTTGAATTCCTTCTTGCTCATGGAAAAAACGGTTTTGATGTCTTCCGGGGCGCTTTTATCATGATAGGGCAAGAAACCGCCGGCCCGTCTCAATTCGGCGATGATTTTCAGGCCCGAGCCGGCCGTGGTGCCATCGCCGGGCTTTTTCAGACACAGATCGATTTTCCCGTCCATTCGGACGTTCTTGATATAGCCGGTGCGCCGATCGCCGACCGATAACGGCTCAAAGGTTTCATTCCGATACAGCATCCCGGCATACCGGTCGTCCACAACGGCCAGGATGCCGATGGGCGAAAAACCGTAGATCAGCAGGCCCACAGGCTGCCCCGGGGAAAGGTCCGGCGGGGTCGGGTCACAGTGGGCGCCAATCCGGCTGGTGGCATACACTCGGCTGGTCCGCCGGTCCAGACAGACGTTGACCACGTCGGTTTGGCCGATTTGCATCTGGACTTCCTGTTCCGCGGCCGGAACCAGGAGGTCTTTTTCCAGGCCCCAGTCCAGAAAAGCCCCGAACGGGGCGGCGTCTTTGACCTTGAGGCATGCAAAGGCACCTACCACCGCCTTGGGCTCCAGGGTGGTGGCTACGGGC
>JBJKSK010000403.1:0-2728 GCA_046704125.1 Desulfobacterales bacterium
ACTCTGGCATCGGCCAGGGTTGCCTGCAGGGATCTCACGTACGCCGCCCGGCTGGGCACACCGGTGTCGATGCCGCCGCCAGAGGCGGTCCCGATACCGCCGATGACGGCATAGATGCGGTCTCCATCGGCCACGGCCCGATCCAGGGCTTTGAGCACCAGGGCCCCGGCGCCGTCTCCGGCAAGCGCGCCGTCGGCATCCCGGTCAAAGGGGCGGTTTTTCCCCGTAGGGCTAAACGGGCGAAGACAGGCGCCGGAGACGATGTTGCGAAGATCGCCGGATAGATCGACGGCTCCGACGATCATGGCGTCGACTTCCTCCTGCTGGATGGCCCGAACGGCGATTTCCAGGGCGCGCAGCCCCGCGGTTTCCTCCCCGGAGACCACAAAACTAGGCCCCCCGAAGCCGAATTGCTTGGCGATCCGGCTGGCCACGATGCCTCCCAGGGCCCCTAATGTCCTCGGGGCCGTAAGCGGCGGGCCGGCGGCGTCCCGCAAGGCACTGAGCCAGGCATCGCATTGGATATCCGGCCGGTTCATTTCCCGGCTCCATTTCCGGGCCAGATTGGCCAAATGCCAGCGGAAATGGAAGTTGGTGGCCTCAAAGTCGAAATCGATACCGATGACCGCACCCATCCCGGGGCGTTTCTCACCCAGGACCAAATCGGCATCCTACATGTCGGCAGCGGCCACCCGAAGCATCAGCAGCTGCTGGGGCAAGATGTCGGGGATTTCCTTTGGCGGGATATGAAACGCGCCCTTGTCGATGCGCACCTCGCCGATATACCGGCCCGGCAACCTGGCCAGGGCGGCATCGGTATCCAGGCCGTGCCAGCGGTGAACCGGGGGCGGGAGACAGGCGGTTTGGGCTTGGAAAACGGCTTTCTGGAACGATTTCAGCCCGTTTAAATCGCCAAAACACGCCTCCATGCCCACGATGGCCACCGTTTTGGGCAAAGGAGTCTCTTTTCCGGAAATCTCCACGGTCTGGCCTGTGTTGGGACTCGGAGCGGGCGGCGGGGTCTGCAGATGCTGCTCAAAAAGCAGATGGGCGTTGATGCCGCCGAATCCAAAGGCCGATACCGCCGCCCGGCGAGGGGTCCCGGGCCGTCGGCGCGGCCAGGGTTCGGGTTTTGTCTGGACGTGAAAGGGCCCCCTGGCAAGCACGCTGTCTTTGGCCGGGCGCGTGAAATTCGCCGACGGGGGAAGTGTTTTGTGGTGGATGGCCAGAAGCGTCTTGATCATCCCGGCGGCACCGGCGGCGGTGAGCAGGTGGCCGATGTTGGACTTGACCGAGCCAAGCGCGCAACGGCCGGTCTTGCAGCCGGCCTCATCCCACAAGGCGGCCAGACTGCGCAGTTCCGTGGCGTCGCCCACGGGGGTGCCGGCCCCGTGGCATTCGATGAAGTCCACCCAGTCCGGGGACCAGCCGGCCCGGGCATAGGCGTCTTTCATGGCCCGCAGCTGTCCCTGGCTTTCGGGAGCCAGGAGATTTCCTCCCATGTCGTTTGACAACCCGATGCCGCCAATCACGCCATAGACGGTGTCTTTGTGGGCCAGGGCGTCTTCGAGCCGCTTGAGCACCAGGATTCCCGCACCTTCTCCCACCACCAGCCCGTCGGCTGAAGCGTCGAAGGGAGCACAGCGGCCCGACGCCGAAAGGGCCCGCAATTGGCTGAAGCCCACCTGGGTATAGAGGCATTCCGGGCGCGACACGCCGCCTGCGATCATGACGTCGGCGCGAAAGGCGCCAAGCTGGTCGCAGGCCAGTTTCACGGCATACAGCGACGAGGCGCAGGCCGCATCGAGAGTGAAACTGCCGCCTCCAAGGTCAAGCGCCCGGGCCACGATGGAGGCGGGAAGCCCGCAGACCCGGCCGGCCATGGCCTGCCGGCGGGTGATCCGCACAGGTTCGGGTCTATGGAAGATCCGGTGCGCAAAGGAGGCTTCAAACAGCTTGCGGGTGATGGCCGAGGCACCATCCGTGGGAAGGGCGATGGCGGCAAGGATCGTTCCCACGCGGCTTCGATCCGCCGAATCGGGCAGACAGCCGGCCAACGCTTCCCGGGCCGCATGCAGGGCCAGATGATGGGAGGGGTCCAACGCGGCCAGCAGGTCGGCTGGCAGGGAAAACCCGTTGGGATCAAACACAAAATCATTGATGAGCGCGGCCCTTTTGGAAAACGCCTTGTCCGGCTCATAGCCTGCGGCGGTCATTTCCTGAAGCGGCGCGATCCATCGGTTCGGCTCTACTTCTGCCACCGATTGGGTATTTTGCAGCAGATTACTCCAAAAGGTTGAAAGGTCCGAGGCCCCGGGGAAAACCCCGGCCATGCCTACCACGGCAATCTTCGGCTTGTCCTGAAATGCGATCAAGGTTGTGTCTCGTTTTGGGTTCCCCAAAAGGCGTTGGCGAAAGAAATTACAGCCAGACCCCTTATAAAGGCAGCGGCTGTTTATGGCAAGGGGAAACCGGAAAGCGCCTCGGGCCGCTTGACACGTTTGGCATTTTTCTTATATTCGGCATCATGAGGCATCGAGCCGTCCGGCACACTTTTCATAAACCGTTCAAGGAGTAGGCTGCATGAAAATCGCGTTTCCCACTCAGGAAGACAAAGGAATAGACAGTCTCGTATATACCCATTTTGGATCGGCCCCGTTTTTCGTCATCGCTGAGACCCAGGGCCAGGCATTGGAAACCATTGTAAACATCGACATCGCCCATGCCC
>JBJKSK010000404.1:0-5231 GCA_046704125.1 Desulfobacterales bacterium
GGAGGGGAAAAGCGGCGACCCGATTTGCGGTTTGCTTCATCGGGATAAAAACGCCGTTTTAGCCAAGGAAGGCTTTTTTCTCAAAAAAATCAAGAAAAAGGCCGGAGCGCAAATTGAAAAAGAGGTGATCGGTTTTGTGCTGGGCAAGACCGGATGGAACAGGAGCAAAGCCACCAAAATCCTGAAAATCAGCTATAAGTCCCTGCTCTATAAAATTGAAGCACTCGACCTTTCACCGCCTCAGAATTTTGATGTCTTTGAAAACAGTTCGGCGAATTGAAAAGGCTTCGCCCATCTGGCTTCTGGCGCTGTTGAGTTCACTGATGAATATCCAAAGACCGGTCAATATAGTCAGCGTAATTTTTCATGGCAGGAGTGTAGCTTTCATCCATTAACGGCGATGAAATTAAAAAATCCGCCGTGGATCGGTTGCATGCAATTGGAATGTTATACAAAACGGCTATTCTTAGCAGGGCTTTGACATCGACATCATGCGGATGGGGGGTCATTGGATCCCACAAGAAGATGACGCAATCGACTTGCCCTTCAGAAATCATAGCGCCTAACTGCTGATCGCCGCCGAGAGGACCGGATTTTAATTTTATAATTTCGAATGCATCTTGTTTACCGCTCATTTTCTCCAACAGTGCCTTTTCGATGAGCTTTCCTGTCGTGCCGGTGCAAATGAGCCTGTGTTTTAGTAATGGTTGAAAATTCCATTCAACCCATTCGATGAGATCTTTTTTTCTGTTGTCATGCGCGACAAGCGCGATGTTCTTTTTCTCGTTCATGGTCACTCCTTTGAAAGTTTTCGGTGAATCATCAACGATGCCTCAGATGCGGTCCCGGCAAACGTGAAAAGAGATGGTGGATCCGGTGACGTGACTTCTTCCGGTATAAAGAAACGCGGCGACCCACAGGGCCTGGAACATCAACAGCAGTCCCGGCTGCCACAGCACGTGGAGACCGGTCTGAAAATCAGGCAACGCCAACTGGCTTTCAGGACTCAACCAGGCGACCGCCAGGCCGTAGGCCGAAGCCAGTAGGCTCATGAACTGGTAAGCGGAAATCTTACTTCCCCCTCGGTAATCGGCCCGAAAAAATTCGGATGCGAAGCGCCACATTTGCGTGATGAGGATCGACTCGATAAAGGAAAAAACCAGGTGCCCCTTGAGAAACAAATAGATGCCGGCTAATCCGGCGGCACAGTACAAGCACGAGGTCGCGGCTTGGATTGGAAGCATCGGTCGGCCTTCCCACCCGTTGGCATAGGCTATTTTCTTGGTAGCCCCTGAAAATATGAAACAGCACCGGGCAAAGATACGCTGCAGCGCCGGGGATAATTCAGATAAGGGTTTTCCGTAGCAGCACCCGAAGCTGATACAGGCCAGGCGCCCCAGGCCTTCTCCCAGCGCATAGGCGATACTCACCGCCGCCATGGCCGCCATCACCGTCATATGCGGATCCAGACCGAGACCCCGTGCCACAAGCACCATCCAGGGCAAGGTTAGGATGCCCACAAAGGAGGCGCCGCCTATTGTAAAGCTGAAACGTTTTTTCTCGACAATGCGGGCAAGCATCCGGGATGAAGGCATGCACAGGGCCAGCAGCGCCAGTGTCCCCCAGAAGATTTGCACTGCGCCGATTCCCAGGGAACCGAGCAAAAAAAACACCGTGATCACCGCCAGAGTGTAGGCATTGGCGTTTAACACCCCGTACCAGGTCAGATTCAGACCTTGCCAGTGACCGTCATCATGCTTTTTGGTAGGCATGGCGGCCAGAACCTGCCATTGTTCCCGGGGCAGCACCCGAAAAGCCCAGGCCAATACGATGGCAAGTCCTAGAGACAACAAACCCACGAAAATTTCAAGTGTCATTTTTCCCCCTTCCTGCATGCGATTTGGGATCGTACCCTTACATCGGTTTCAACCAGTTTTCGGCCAAAACCGGCGGAAAACCGGCTTTCGGCCCAGCTATGGGTCATGTTGGCCAAAATATCGGGAGAAAAGGCTACTCGGCCTTTTTCAAACAGCAGCACATCCACCGAACTTCCCGGGCGATACAGGCTCTTGGGACGGCCGCGGAGCAGAAACAGACCCGGGGCAACAGCCACCGGACGATCATAGCGATGCGCACTGTAACACTGTTGAATATGACCGATCATCAAGGCCACCACCTCGATCACGGCCACCTTGCCCACCCGGGTGCCTCCGGGCACATCGGTGTCAATGATGGTGACCACCCGGCGATTTTTGGAATACGGCGTGACCTCGGCTACCACCGCCGTCGGGTTGCAGCTGTGGCAGCTTCCCTCGATGGCGTAAATATCCAAGACCCGACCGCTGACCGGGCTGTGGTTGTAATGATACTTATCCGGGGTGAGGCGAAACACGGCAAAATCGCCCTGCACAAACACATCGCGCCAGGGCCGGTCCACGCCCACGAGTTGTTGGAAGGTGAAAAATTTTTCCTTTAAAAACAATATGGAGTCCGTTTGCAGGGAGCCGGCCAGCATCCGGGAATCCGCCGGCGAGACTATCGCATCGAGGGCTTCTGGCATGGGCCGGCAGTCCCAATACCGGATTTTTCGCTCGAAGATTTTTCGTGGGCTATCCAGAAGGTTTCCCGGCTCCAGAGTCTCTGTAGTGTCCACGCCCAGAGTTTGCCGCAACCGCCGGGCATGCCGACGTCCTAAGGGCAGATCGTAGTTGACCCAGCCCAGCAGCCGGGAAGCCCGCATGGAGGTCAAATGCCGGAACAAACTCGGAGCATGCTCACGGGCCCGTGAATAAAGCTGTGAAACCAGCTCATCGGCTAACAGGGTCTCGGTGCATACGGCTCCCGATTCCCGCTGGATGTACTGGTGCGAAAACCTCAAGAGATCCCCACAGATTCGGTTTCCGCCTGCCCCGTCTTGTGCCCGACAACCAGCAGCATCAGGTGAATCAACCGTTGAAGATCATCCAGAGAAATCTCTTCGCGGACCAGCGGCTGCCTCAGATTCGCAACCACATCCTCGGCGCTTCGGGCCCCCAGCAGGCTCAACAGGCATTGGTTGTGGCGCCCGGTTCGCCAGGAATCCCAGGAATCGATTTCCCTCAAATCCTGGGCGAGCAGATCCAGGCCTTCGTGCATCTGATGAATCCGGTGAGTACTCCGATAGTAGCGTTCGGCGCCTGCGTTAAAGGTTTTTGCCGGTATCTTCAAGGGGTCATAGGCGCCGATGGCGGCCAGAATCCCCCCGGTGAGTTTAGCCGCCGCCCCTGTTTCGGGGCTTTGAAGCCGCCGGTTCAAATCCTCGATCAGGTCGTGCAGGTCCATGGCATGGATCAGATCAGCGCCATCGGTTTTTAGCACTTCCAACAAAGCTCTTCGGTAATCGGCCAAAGGGATGCGGACATACCCGGCGTACCGCCGGCTGGATCGCCGGGTTTTAACCCGGCTCAAAATCCGGAGAAAAAACCGGTTGGAAGTCGATGCATGGACATCAAAGGTCGGGATCCCGATGGCACCGGCAAAAACCGCCTGCCGCCGCTCGCTTTCCACCGTAGGCGTGTCGGGAATGTCGCCGTGATGCACCTGATCGGAGAGGATATATTTGAAGGCCAGGGCCGTTACCAGAGTCTGCAGATCCGCCGCCGGACCCATGTCCTGCTTCAAGGAGTGAAACTGGCTGTAGTGGCGTCCCTCAAAGCCGGTAAATCCCATGCGAGAAAACTCCCGCAGCCGGTAAAGCAGATACAGGGGCATGGCGGTGTCATAGATTCCCATGGCGGCCAGATCGCTTTTCAAAGCCGCTTCGCTGCCCAACTGACCGTTTAGCGCCGGGTTTTCTTCGGTGCTCATCACCGACACGAAGTAGTCGATGAGCCTGTAATCCTGGACCAGGTCGCCGGCAAGCCCCAACAGGCGGCCGGTGTGCCGGTCGATCCAGCGCGGGCCGAAAGGCGTCACCGGTTTTCCGAAAAAAGACAGCCTGGCTTTTTTCTTCCACCGGCGCCACAGCATTCGAAGATGCGTGTAATCCAGCTCATGGGGTAAAAAGCCCAGCATCCGTTCGGGGTGAAAATCCTCGAAATCAAACCGGTACGGGGCCGCCGAGTAGGTTCCGGAAAACAGCGGAAGAAAATGTTCGACAATTTTGATAGCCAGATCCCCGACGAATTTTTCATCGGCGGCGCCAAAATCCATAGGGTTTTCCCGCATCAGGCGGGTCAACCGGCGGCTGCCCAGGCTGATATGGGTGCCGTTGTTGGCCAGACTGATATTGGAGAGGTTGGGCAGCACCACCAGATCGTTGGTGATGATGCCGGCTTCGCTTAACTTGGCCACGGCATGCAGTTGACTGCGAGACAAGGTGGCATGACAAAGGGCCATGTAGCGGTGCTTTTCTTCTCCGCAATCCCAGCCTGAAAGACAGGGGCTCATGAACAGTTCCCGATAAAAAGAATCGGAGATCAGATCGTTTAGCCGCTTCTGACCAAGCGGCGGCTGCGGGGAAAAGCAGATCAGGGCCTGTTGCGCGTTTTGATGCAGGCCGAATTTGCGGTTGGCATACTGGATCAAGAGCTGGCAGAACAAAAACCGCTGGGCAGTCTCCGCGGCGATGGCCCGACCCGGAAGCCCTTGGGCTGTTGAAGCCACCGTGAAAAAGGAATAGGTTTCCGGCGAGGTGTTGTCACTGAGCAAATGTCCCATGACCCGCTGGCCCATGGCCCGGATCAGCGGCATGGTATTTTCCCGGCTGATGGCATCGGCTACAGCCAGTTTCATCAGGTAACTGACCGGAATTCTGAGATGAAGTTCTCCGTCTTTCTGGAAAAAGAAGCGTTGGCTGTCGGTTCGCCTCAGGCCGTCGCCGCATCGTTTATCCGCCTGCAGATCGGATTCAAGCACCTGCCGGGCGTAGGCGGAAAGCAGCTTGCAGGGAAAGCGCACCCAGCTGTTTTCCCATGTGTTTTCCGTATTGCCCCGAAGAATGGCTTCCAGTTCACTCAGGGCTTTGACCGGTATGTCACCGGTCCCGGTCTTGCGAACCAGGTTCCGGAAAAAACGGGATTCCCGGATGGTAATGGGCAGATCCACCCGGCTTTCCGGGCCTATCACCAGAGCCTGAAGTTCATTTTCAGCACCAGCGGTGGCATCCCCGCAGGCAAAAGGAAGGTTTTCGGACCAGCGTTTGCCAAACGACTCAGCGATACTCAGAAGTCTCCGGAGCCGCAAAGCAGGAT
>JBJKSK010000405.1:0-6001 GCA_046704125.1 Desulfobacterales bacterium
ATGTGCGGCTGCATATCAAAGACGGCCGGCTCCGTCTTTTGAGCGGCACCGCCCTACGATTCAGCTTCGAGGATATCCAGTCTTACCTCGCGCCGAAGACAGACACCTTCGACTGGCAGTGTCGCTCGCGGATGTGGGATCAGATGCATATCGAAATCGGCCCCGGAGAGGGGGGGTTTCGGTTTCAGGCGCGATTGGAACTTACCGGTTTAAAGACCGCGGCGCTCACCGATTATTATTTCCCCAGCGCGGACTGGACCCTTTCCGGTTCCAGTCCGCACCTGACGGCGGCCGTTCTCTGGAATCGAGCCGATGACCTCCGGGCCACCTTCCACGCCGAGTCTCCGCGCATAATCTTTACCCACGGCGCACCGACGGTTTTTTCCGCCCCGGCTGTTTCCGGCAGGTACCAAAGGCAGCGGGGAAAGCAGGCCTTGACCGTCGATGAATTTCATTTGGACTCGCCGGCGCTGAATCTGTCAGCCCGTATGGTTTTAGAACAGCATCCGGCACCAGGGGATATGCCGGTGCGCATCCATCTCCAAGCAAAATCCGTGGACATCGCATCGGTTCGCTCCGCTGTCAGACCACTGGCCGGGCCGGATACGGTGCTCGGGAAAATCTTTAAGATCGTTCAAGCCGGGCGGCTTTCCCGCTTCGACCTCGGCTTGGATGCCTTTTCGCTTGAAGAGCTAAACAATTGGCACCACCTTTCATTCGACACCCGAATCGAGAAAGGGCAGATCCAGATTCCCGATTTGGGGCTTCAAATCAAGGACGTGGGCGGGCATGTCTCAATGGCACAGGGAATGCTCAGTGGCCAAGGCATCCAGGGGCGGGTGGGGAAAACCACCTTGCATGGGGCCAATCTTTCCATGAGCTTTGGCCCTCATGCGCCTTTTCATCTGAAAACCGGAATCCACGCGGATCTTGGCCAACTTCGGTCGCGTCTCGGGGCACTTTTCCATTCTAAACAGGTGGATGCAGTCTGCCGCTTTCTCTCGGGGACCCAAGGAACGGCCTCGGCCACACTCGTGCTGGGAGATGACATCGATGCGCTCACGCCGCAGATAACCGTATCGGAAATTCATCTGATCACCCGGATTGGCGCCGCACCAGATCCAATTCAGCTCACCGGCGGATCCATCCGCGCAGATAACGCACATCTCGATGCCAGGGGACTGGCGCTCAAACTGAAAGGTTCGACCCTGACAGGGGTTTTGGCCCGAATCAACTTCTTTCCTGAACCGTCGATGGAGATTCGAGCAAGTGGCGGCGATTTGAAATCCAGCGATATCCTGCCCTGGATCCATGTCTTTTCCCGCTTTGCCCGCCTTTCAACAGGCCATCTATCCACCGGTGAAGTTCATGTGAACGCCCTGGCGCTTTCGGGTCCCGTTCAGCAGCCTGAAAAATGGAAATACGATCTGTCCGGAACCGTCAACACCCTAACCGCATCCTTTCCGGCGTTGCCGGAGCCCATTAAGATCACCGGCGGTCACTTTCTCGCCACAAACGCCGCATTGGGCTTTTCCGACGCCGCCGTAAGCGTAATGGATGCCGACCTGAGGGTGTCAGGCGCCTTTACCCGCGCTCCAGGCTCATTGGAGGCCAGGCTGCAGGGAATCGCAGGACCCAGGACGGCTGCCTGGTTGTCTCGAATCGCCGGTTTTCCAGAAAACATCACTCTGCGGGGCCCAGCCGGCATCGATGCCCGGATTGGCTGGACAGCGCCGGGGACGCTGTCGGTCTCCGGCACGTGGGCACTTGCGCACGGCCCTGCAGTGGACGTCGACCTGCGCATTGCCCGCGATGGGATCACAATTCACCATTTGACCCTGGGTCCGTCGCCTTCGGCCACCCTGAAAGGTCATCTTGGCAAAAAAGACCGGGATATCGTTTTTTCCGGACGCCTGGACGCATCCAGTCTGAACGCCCTCTTGATCGCGCCAGTGTGGCTAACCGGAGAAATACAGGGAAAATTCAAGGCCCGCATACCCAAAAACAAACTTCTGGAAACCCAGGCAAGCGGAACGCTCACTGGAAACGGGCTCGTCATTTCCATCAACCATGTCGGAAGGGTGGATTTCGGCGATTTCTCAGCGGCCTTCTCCGGCCACACCTTACGGGTGGAGCGTGCCCAGTTCAACTATCACAAAATGCTTTTCGGGCTTGCCGGGCAATTGATCAGTTCGTCCCGGGGGTTGATTCTCAGCGCGAAGCTGGCCACCGACACCATAGACTGGCCTTACGTGAGCCGCCTGCTGGGCCCTTTAGCGCAATACGCCGGGCAACCGAAGGGAAAAACCCGCCTTCCCATCATCGGATATATCGTGGTAGACGCCAACCGGCTCAACGACCCACCGCTGAAATTCAGCCCCTTTCGAGCCGAAATCAGTACCGACGGCACCCGCACGAACATCTCAGTCACCGAAGCCCGGCTTTGCCAGATCAACACCTTGGCAAATATCAATATTCAACCCTCAGGCATGCAGATCACCATCAAGCCGTCGGCCAATGGGATCGATTTGGGACAAACCTTGCATTGTCTGCCCAAACTCATCCCGAAAATGGATGGGTTTCTCGATTTGTCGGGCACCTTAATCGGAAACGGGTCGGGAAAAGCGTTTTTGCATTCCATGCACGGCACCTTGACCGCTACGGCAACCAACGGACGTCTCTACGAGGCCAAGATTCTATCCAAGGTCTTTTCGGTGCTCAATCTCACCGAGATCCTCATTGGCAAGCTGCCGGATCTGTTCACCGCCGGAATACCTTTCACCCGCATCGACGCCAAGGCCAGATTCGATGGGGCCACCATGACGATTGAAGAATTGAGTTTCAACGGTCCCACCACGAATATCACGGCTCAAGGAACCATCGACTGGGACAAAAAAACGGTCAACCTCACCTTACTGGTGGCTCCGTTGAAAACCGTGGACCGCATCATCAAAAATGTGCCTGTGGTTCGCTACATTCTGGGCGGCACCCTGGTCTCCATTCCGGTAAAAATCACCGGCCCGCTTTCGGACCCAAGCGTAACCCCTCTGTCGCCGTCTGCCGTCGGCGACAGCCTGCTCAATCTCATGAAGCGCACCCTGGGGTTGCCCTTCAAATTGATCCAGCCGATAATTCCGTAGAAAAACAGGAGTCAGGAGCCAAGCAAACGCAAAAACGCCGGCCTCCGGAGAGGCCGGCGTTTGATTAAGCACGGGTTGTCTGGTGGTATCAGTCCAGTTTTGGGCGGGGCAGCATCTTGGCGAGTTCGGCGATCTCGGGCACCTTGTGCTCCCACTCGATGGCCATCAGGTGCACGCCGTGCACCCCTTTCATCTGTTTGAACTCCTCGATCTGCTCGCAGGCAATCCGGATGCCCTCATCGGCGACTTTGCCCTTTCCCGCGCCCTGAAGGCGCTTGATGATCTCATCGGGCACATCCATGCCGGGGACCTTGGACTTCATGTACCGGGCCATACCGATGGATTTCATCGGCGTGACCCCGGCAAGGATATAGCATTTTTCCGTCAGGCCCATGTCGTTTGCCATGGCGACCCATTTGCGGAATTTGTCCATGTTGTAGATGCACTGGGTCTGGATAAAATCCACACCGGCCTCGATCTTTTTGGCCAGCCGGTGCACCCGCCATTCGAAGGGATCGGCAAATGGGTTGGCGGCGGCCCCGATAAACATTTTGGGCGCATCCTCGATGTCCGCCCCGCCGAGAAACTTGCCTTCGTCGCGCATCCCTTTGACCATGGCCACCAGTTGGATGGAATCCAGGTCAAAAACGCCCTTGGCATTGGGGTGATCGCCAAACTGCTGGTGGTCACCGGACAGACACAGCATGTTGCGAATCCCGTGGGTGTAAGCCCCGAGAATGTCGCCCTGCATGGCCAGCCGGTTGCGGTCCCGGCAGACCATCTGAAAGTTGGGCTCCATGCCTTGCTGGATAAGCAGCAGGCTGGCGGCCCACGAAGACATGCGCACCACCGCGGTCTGGTTGTCGGTGATATTGACCGAGTCGACCATCCCCTTGAGATGCGCCGCCTTTTTGCGGACTTCCTCGGCGTTTGAACCCCGGGGCGGGCCCAGTTCTCCGGTAAACGCGAAGTGGCCGGCGGTCAGGACTTTTTCCAAATTGCTTCCAGATTTCATATAATCTTCCCCTGTGCGGATTGACACCTCATTGTATAAACCGGGTACGCCGCAGAAAAAGGCTTTTCCAGCGGTTGCACCCATGCCGGTTTGACCGCTATTTTGGCTCGATTTTCTCCGGCTTCCTGTACCCGGGCTGGATCACGGTTCGCGGCGTCTGATTGTGCCACGCCACCGCCGGTGAAATCGACTTGATACAATCCAGGCGCCCCTGGCCGTTTAGCCGTTCATAGATCATAAACCAGGCGCAGGGCTGATCTTCGTGGATCTCGCAGCTTCCCTGGTTGGTGCCGCCGCAGGGGCCGTTGTAGAGTCCCTTGGCGCACATGGTCACCGGACACACCCCGCCGGTGAGCCCCAGCACGCAGCTGGAACATGAACGGCAGCGCTCTTCATACCAGCCCACGTCCTGGTTGACACCGATAAAGGTGGTGTCCACGGCGGGAAACACGGGAATCTTCGGGTAGCGCTCGGCGATAAACTGGATGCCGGCCCCACAGGCCATCGACAAAATCGCGTCGTATTTTTCGACCTCGGCGTCCAGGGCTTCGAGGTACTCCCGGTCGCACTGGCGCTCCACGGTAAAAGCGCCCAGTTCGATGGGATTGTCTTCAAGCCTTCGCGCCATGTCCAGTTCGGCGTTGAGCACGGCGACTTCCTTTTCTCCACCGGCGAGGCAAACCGCCACACAGGTGCCGCAGCCCACGTTGAGGACTTTCTTATAGCCCTGGATCAGGCTTTTGATTTCTTCAAAGGGTTTTCTCTTGGCAACTATCATAATATCTCCTGTCGGGCCGGTGTTTCGAAGCGGCTACATGGCCGTTTCCGGGTGAAAGACGTCGACTTCCTTGAGGTCGTCACCGAGATATGTCCTTTCGTTGGGCCCGAGAATGCCAAGCGCCAGACAAAGAAGGGTCCAGATATGGATCACCGGATAGTGGCCGCCGTAATGTTCGCTCAACTCGTGGATCTGGGCGTGACAGTTGTGACAGCCCGCAATGCAGTAATCCGCTCCGGTGTCTTTGATCTGCTGATCCTTGAGCTTGCCGTAGATCAGGCGCTCTTCCTTGAACCCGGACTGCAGGGACCCGCCGCCGCCGCCACAGCAATAGTTGTTGGAGCGGTTGGGTACCATGTCGATAAAGTTTTCTTCACCCACACAGGCTTTTACAACATAGCGCAGGTCATCGGCGATGGGATCCCCGAAGGTCTTTCGAACGATCTGGCACGGATCCTGGACCGTGAACTTGATCTTGCGTTCCATGTACCAGACCGAGCTGGGCTTGAGTTTGCCCTCGCGGATCCACTTGGCATAGTACTCGTAGATGTTTTTGACGACGATCTTATGTTCGATGTTAAACTTTTTCAGTCCTACCAGGACCGAGAAGGTGATGTGCCCTCACTCGGTGTTGAGGAAAGTGGTACAGCCCAGCGCCTCCGCATGTCCAACCGATTGGCGGGTCAAATGCTCCCAGTTTTTGTCGTCGGCCATAAACAGGCAGTAGTTTTCCGCTGCCCAGCCTTTGGATCCGTAGGTCCAGTTGACCCCTGCCAGGTGTAAAATCTTCCACAGAGGCACCAGTTCATCGGGCTCGGTCACCGGCTCCCGGGAGTTCTGGTTGAGGAAAAACTCCGCGCCTTCCTTGTCTATCGGGGCCTCCATGTCGGCAAACTCCGGCTGGGCCTCTCGGTACTCTTCCAGCACGTCGCCCACCACAAACTCGAAGTCTTCCGAAGTCGCACCCATGGCTGACCCGCTATCGTTTCGCAGCGCCATGTCACAGGATCCCAGGATCCCCTTGGGCCGGGTCTCCCGAGGCCAGCTGGCCCGAATGTTGTAAACGAG
>JBJKSK010000406.1:0-3740 GCA_046704125.1 Desulfobacterales bacterium
ACCTGTGCCGGATCAACATAGTAGAGAGCAAATTCATTGGAACCTTTTACCGCATAAAAATCCACACTGACAGGAGGAAGAGAATTTTCCACACTCCATGTTCCGGACGAACCGGAGGTGTAGGTGACATCCAGCACCGTTCCTGCCGAGTTGGTAACTTGTGTCTGACTGGAACTGGAGGTGGAAATGTCTGTTATCGAAACAGCGGTTCCAAGATAATAGGAAATGATTTCAGTCAGTAATTGATCTGAACCACTTCCAGAAGAATTAGCCCCACCACTATCAGCCACAGCGGTTCCAATATAATATCCGGTAAAATTCGAGGAATCATACCCATAATAGGCTGCAACTTCTGTCAGGCCGGTTGTGCCATAATTTTGGATTGTGTATGTATCAGCCTTGCTATTCACTGTCACACTAAAAGATTGATTGAAGAGACTATTAGAAGGATAAGTAGTTGTCGCGCTAGCAGTTTTTGCTAAAAATAAGAAAAGCAGCCCCACGACAAATGCAACAGATAATTTTTTCATGCAGAATGATTTCATGTTTGTATCATCCTTTATTAGCCAATGATTGCTTTTTATTTTTACCCTAGGAGATGGAAAATCCTGGGGTTTAAACGGAATTGACAACCAAGAAAGCAAAGTTTGTACCATAGTTTTGCCTTCTAAATCGGATGCTTTCGGAAAATAATCAGAGCGACAAGACTAAAACACAATATACAGTGAAATTTGAAACTATATAATACAATATATAGTGTTTTTAAGTCACAAGATTTTTTAGAAGAGGATCAAATTTGTGACAAATTGCCGTAGAGATGTATGGGTCGTGCAAAGGGATGCGAAAGTACCGCACAGAAAATAGAACTTTTATTTCATAACTTTAAGAAATTTAATTCCTATAGAAATTTCATTCCTAACGGTGTCCGGCCGCGCGTTCCGGAAGGCAGGTGAGGGGGGTGGCTCAGGAGCGCGGTGGGGTCCGCCCAGGTCAAGCTATGGCGTCGAGGCCGAGCAAGCCGGGCTTGAGAGCGCGGGGGAAGGCCCGAACTTCAATGACATCTGCGGCCGCCTGGTTCACGGCAACAACCGTGCGGCTGTAAACGGCCTCGATGCTCCACACCATCGCGCATCTCATCTTGCACCCTGCCAAAACAGAAAAGGCTGTACCGGTTAAGGTTACAGCCTTTATTGGCATTTGGTGCCGAAGGGGAGTCTCGAACTCCCACCGACGTACATCGACTAGACCCTGAACCTAGCGCGTCTACCAGTTCCGCCACTTCGGCACTCGTGGGACAGCTGTTTACCCGAGAAATTCGATCCTGTCAAGGCAATAGTTGACAAAATAGATCCTTTGACCCAAAGATATACGATATCGACTTCACCTCGCTCGGTCTTGGTTCAACCGGGGGATCAATCCGGCATCCACTCTCAACAGGCCGGTTTCATCGAAAGTGAAGGCATCCATGAAGCAAGCCCCAAAGCTGGTCATAATCGAGGACAATACCCAGCATTTCCAGTTGATGGCAGGGGCCATCAAACAGAAATGGCCCGAGGCGCAAATCCATCAGTTGCCGGACGCCACGGGACTGCTGGAGCAGGTAAGCCATCTGTGCCCCGACATCATCGTGACCGAATACCGGCTTTCCGGCAAAAACGGTTTGGAGGTCCTCGAAGTTCTCAACCCCAAAGGGTCGGGTATTCCGGTGATCATGGTCACCGGGCAGGGAAGCGAACAGGTTGCCGTCCGGGCCATGAAACTCGGTGCCCGGGACTACCTGGTCAAGACTCCCGAGTTTTTTTCCCATCTGCCCGCCGTGGTGGAGCAGGCCGTTTGTCAGCGGCATTCGGCTCAATCCCCAGCAATGTCGGGAAGCTGCTTTCAGGCGGCCTCCGAGGAAAAATACCGGATGGTGGTGGACAATGCCAATGAGGCCATCAATATCGCCCAGGATGGATTTTTAAGGTTTGTCAACCCAAAGAGCGTGGAGATGTTGGGCCGAAGCCGGCAGGAACTGCTTGATCGCCCCTTTGTCTGCTTTATCCACCCCCAGGATCGGGATATGGTCATGGATCGGCATAGGGATCGGATGCTGGGCAATGTGCCTCCGAACCGCTATGCCTTTCGCATCATCGATGGCCAGAAACAAACCCGTTGGGTGGAGATGAACGTGGTGCCTTTTACCTGGAACAGCCGGCCGGCGACTTTGAATTTTCTAAATGACATCACCGAGCGTAAACTGGCCAAAGATCGGGTCCATCGGTTGTCCCAGCAGTTGATTCAGGCCCACGAGATGGAAAGAAAAAAGCTGTCTTTGGACCTGCACGATCACTTGGCACAGGACCTGTCGAGTCTCAAGATGCGGTTGGATACGCTGTGCGGGACCGGCACGGGCCTTCCGCCGGAAATCGGACAACAGCTTTCCGGACTTTCCAGTCTGGCGCGGCGCACCATCATGGCGGTGCGCGAAATGGCCTATGACCTGCGTCCGGCCAGCCTCGATCAACTGGGACTGGTCCAGACGTTGGCCCAGCACTGCGAGGATTTTTCGGCGCGAAACGATCTGGCGGTCGATTTTTTTTCCGCGGGCATGGAAGCCGTATCTTCGGATTTTGATACCGACATTACCATTTACCGCCTGGTCCAGGAGGCCTTGAATAATATTGGTAAACATGCTCGGGCCACACGAGTCGCCGTAAAGATAGTGGCTTCTTTTCCCGAGATCATCGTGCGCATCGAAGACAACGGTCTGGGTTTCGATGTTAAAAACCGCCGAGAAGCCGCCCTGCATGGCCGGCATATGGGCATCTGGAGCATGGAACAGCGGGTGGCGATGATCAACGGAAGCCTGAAAATCGATTCGATTCCTCACCAGGGCACCAAAATCGTGGTGAAAATCCCCTTCAAGGAGGCGGGTGTTGCAGAAGAAAAAAACCATAATGATCGTGGATGACCACCCTTTGTTCCGGGAAGGCCTCAAATCGCTGCTCAAGGGAGAAGCGGCCTTCGACGTGGTGGGGGAGGCCGGCAGCTGCGCCGAGAGCCTGGAAAAGGCCGCCTTGTTGCGACCCGATATGGTTTTGATGGACATTTCACTTCCAGACGGCAGCGGCATCGAGGCGACGCGAAGCCTTCGCAGCCGCTATCCGAAGTGTCGGATAGCCATCTTGAGCATGCATGCCAAAATCGACTACATCACCGAGGCCTTTCGGGCCGGGGCCACGGGCTATGTGGTCAAGGAATCGGCGGCCGAACGTCTGGTGGATTGTCTGAATGCGGTCAGCCAGGGGGAATACTTCATCGATGCGTCAATTTCCCACAAGGTGGTCGAGAGCCTCATGCGCTTTGACCGGATGCAGGCCAAGGTCACCGATGCCGGGTATGGGACGTTGACCCCGAGAGAGCAGCAACTGATGCGGCTTTTGGCCGAGGGATTATCTCCCAGACAAATCGGGGAAAAACTCTGCATCAGTCCCAAGACCGTGGAAAACCATCGCGCCAATATCATGGACAAACTCTCTCTTCACAGCACTCTGGAGTTGATTCGCTTTGCGGCCAAACTCGGATTGATCGATTTCGATCTCTGGAAGGAATGATTCCGCCGCTCCCGTCGATGACGGCCTCCCAAATCCGGACCGCCCGTTTCACGCCCGGTTTCTCTCGACTCCGATCCCGGGACGATCTCCCGACCGGTAGGATCTTTTCCCAGGTAATTGAATATCTGTCTCTATTGCAGAGGA
>JBJKSK010000407.1:0-4936 GCA_046704125.1 Desulfobacterales bacterium
CATCCGGGCAATCCACCCGAATTTCAGGCGTGGTGACGGTTTTGGGTACGTCGGCCAGCAGCTGGGACACGCTTTTTCCCGTATCGGCCAAAATCTCCAGCAGTCTGCAGGCGGCATAGACCCCGTCGTCGTAGCCAAAATAACGATCGGCAAAAAACATGTGCCCGCTCATCTCTCCGGCCAGCTCGGCATGGTCTTCTTTCATTTTTTGCTTGATCATGGAGTGGCCCGTCTTATACATGATGACCCGGCCGCCGTGTTTTTCGATGTCATCATAGAGGCTCTGGGAACACTTGACCTCTGAGATAAACGTCGCTCCGGGCTTTCGGGAAAGGATCTCCCGGGAAAACAGAATCATCAACTGGTCTCCGTAGACGAGCCCGCCCTTTTCATCGACCACCCCGATGCGGTCACCGTCGCCGTCGAAGCCAAAACCCACATCCAGCGTTTTTTCCTGAACCAGGGCCACCAGGTCGGCCATGTTGGAGGCCACGGTGGGATCGGCCTCGTGATTGGGAAACCGCCCGTCCAT
Source organism: Desulfobacterales bacterium (assembly GCA_046704125.1). Classification (GTDB taxonomy): domain Bacteria; phylum Desulfobacterota; class Desulfobacteria; order Desulfobacterales; family JBJKSK01; genus JBJKSK01. Next base: position 533 of record JBJKSK010000407.1, read on the forward strand.
ATCACAATAGAGCGGATGCAGCTCGCAACCCAGTTTTTCCATGATGGGCACGGCACTCAGGCCGGCGGTGCCGTTTCCAGCGTCCACGCCGACGCGCAGCCCGCGCTTCAAAACGATGTTTCCAAGGATATAGTCCCGGTAGGGGGCCAGGATCTCACAGCCGGAAAGGCCTCCCCGGCCTTGAACAAAATCCTTTTTTTCGATGAGCCGGCAAATGTCCTGGATCTGGGGACCAAAGACCGAATCGGTGCCGCTGCAGATTTTAAACCCATTGTATTCCGGCGGGTTGTGGCTGGCCGTGACCATGACGCTGCCTTGGGCGTTGAGATGCCGAATCGAAAAATAGGACACCGGCGTGGAACAGATGCCGATGTCAATCACATGGCAGCCAGTGGCTGTAAGTCCCTGGATCAAGTGCTGCGCATAGCCATCCGAGGTCAGCCGGCAATCCCGGCCGACGGTGACCCGGGTGTTTCCCCGCTGTCGAAGATAGGTCCCGATACCCTTTCCGAGCAACACCACATCCGCCTCATCCATGTCTTTTCCGGCAACCCCCCGGATATCGTATTGTCTGAAAATTTCCGGATTCAGCACGGCAATCTCCTTTCCGTCGATTATCCTTTGACCACGGCCATGGGTCTCAGTTTGGCCACCTTCAGGGAGATGCCGGCCCCGTGGACCACGTCCACGACCTGGTGTACATCCTTGTAGGCATCGGGCATCTCTTCGGCCATGGTCGAGCGGCCCGTCCAGCGCACCAGGATTCCCTGATCTTCCAGCTCCCGGTAGATGGCCCTGCCTTTGCTGGCTTTTTTGGCGGCTTTTCGCGAAAGCACCCGCCCGGCCCCGTGGCAGGTGGAGCCAAAGGTCTGGTCCATGGCCGTTTCGGTTCCTTTGAGCACATAGGAAGCGCTTCCCATATCCCCGGGAACAATGATGGGCTGGCCCACGTCCCGATAGTCCGCGCAAAGCAACGGGTGCCCGGGGCCAAAACTGCGGGTGGCTCCCTTGCGATGCACGCAGACGGTGCGAGAAGCGCCATCGATGCAGTGAACCTCTTTTTTGGCGATGTTGTGACACACATCATAGATCAGGCGCATGTCCAGCTCCCGGGGTCCCATGGCAAATACCCGCTGAAAGACTCCTCTGGACCAGTGCAACAAAATCTGGCGATTGGCCCAGGCATAGTTGGCCGCCGCCGCCATGGCTTGCATGTACTGCCTCCCCGGCTCGGAGTCTATCATGGCACAGGCCAGCTGGCGATCGGGCAAATTCAGTCCCAGGGTCCTGACATGCTGGGTCAAGACGGCCAGAAAATCGTCGCAAACCTGGTAGCCCAGCCCCCGGGAGCCCGAGTGCAGCATCACCGTCACCTGGCCTTCATGAAGTCCGAAGGCCCGGGCGGCCGCCTCATCAAAGATCGTCTCGACAACCCCGACTTCCAGAAAATGGTTTCCCGATCCCAGGGTGCCCAGCTGGTCCTTTCCCCGCTGCATGGCCCGGTCGCTGAGAAGCTGTGGGTCAGCATCGGGCAGGCAGCCCCCGTCTTCGGTATGCTCGAGGTCCTGGTCGACGCCGTAGCCCTGGTGCACGGCCCAGCGGCTGCCCTGGCACAGCACCTTTTTTTCCTCTTTGGGGCTGAGGCTGATGGCACCTTTGGACCCGACGCCACAGGGAATGCGGCGGTAAAGCGCGTCAACCAGGTCCTTGAGTCTTGGCCGCACCTCTGCGGCCTCGAGAGCGGTGACAGCCAGCCGGACGCCGCAGTTGATGTCATAGCCCACCCCGCCGGGAGACACCACCCCGGTCTCCCAATCGAAGGCGGCCACCCCGCCGATGGGAAAACCATAGCCCTGGTGGATGTCGGGCATGGCCATGGAGGCCTTTAAAATCCCGGGAAGGGTGGCCACATTGGCCACCTGGGACAGGCAGCCGTCCTTATCGAGCGTGCGGATCATCCCGGGGCTGCTATAGATGAGGCCAGGCACCCGCATGCAACCGCTCATGGGCAACTGCCAGCGAAACCGGTCGATCTGCATGAGTTCCATAGGTCATACATCCAGCACGATCCGGGCCGTCCACCGATTCTGGACCTGGATCACCTCGATGCCGTGATAGGTGACCGCCTTGACTTCTTCGTTGATGACATGCCGTCTTGAATCGAAGGGCTCACAGGTTAAGTTAGCCAGCAGGCCGGTTTCTGAAATATGGCAGATGGTGACATCTTTGACCAGCGTGCGGTCGCCGTTGAACAGATACAGCAGCTCCCGCATCCAGTTGACCATCAAATCAGGCCAGTCTGCTCCGGCGACCACCAGCGACTGCGTGGTACAGCCCTTGAGGGCTCTGCGGTCGGTGATCAGATCATACAGGGCGCAGGCGGCCTGGACAAAGAGGTCGGCGACGGATGAACCGGTGATCTCCAAGGCCAGGTCGGCGGTATGATCCAAGAGACGATAGGACATTGGGTCATCCCATATCGATTACCGAGTATCCTAATAAACCACATCCACCGTCACCTGCCAAGTGCGCGTTTCTCACGGCGGCTCAAGGAAATCCGGGCCGTCCATGGGAAGGACCTCCCCGGTTCGGCGGGTGCTGTACCCGCCCAGAGCCTCCACGCGCTGTTTGAAGGCATCACTGCGAATGGTGTCGATCAGAATCCGGATGTTTTCCGTTTCGAAAAAGGGTTGGGGGATGACCAGATCATATTGTTCGGTGACCACGGGGACAAAATCCAGATCCAGGGCGCGCGCCGCGGCCGCGATGCCCAGACCCACGACGGCGGCGCCGCTTAGCACCGCTACGGCCACCGACATGTGAGTAAACTCTTCGGTATCGTAGCCGGTGACCGTAGCCGGGTCGATCCCCAGTTCCTCGAGCCGATAGTCGAGCAGAATTCGGGTTCCCGATCCGGCCTGGCGATTGATAAACCGGAGATTCCCGCCGGCGAGGTCCTCGATGCCCCGAATCTTCTTGGGGTTTCCTTTGGGGATCATCAGTCCCTGATCCCGATAGACCAGGTGAACCAGTTTGACGGGAATTCCGGGCAGATACCGCCGGATATAGGAAACGTTGTAGGAGCCGTCCCGGGTGTCCAGCAAATGGGTGCCGGCTACATGACAGACCCCGCGCTTGATGGCCATGAGCCCGCCCATACTGCCCACATGACTTGAGGAAAGGGTCAGATGGCTGTGATCGGTCCGAATCTGGTCGGCCAGAAAATCCAAGGTGTTGTCGTGACTGCCCACCACCACGATGGTGTTGTCCACCGTCGAAAGCGGACGCAGCAGCTCTGCGGTCACCGGCTGGCCGTCCTTGAGACCTTCGATGTGGTTGCCAATGCGGATGATGCCGTTGGCCTCGGTCAGGGTAGTGATGCTTCCCGCTCCCCGCGCAAGCGGAGTGGCCACCACCTGGTTTCCGACACGTCCCAGCTTGACCCTCAAAAATTCTTCCACGCCTAGTTTGGAAGCCACCTTCCGGGAGGGAATCACCTCGACGGTGGGCCGTTGAAAATCGGGCTGGCCCAGCATCTGGCAGATCAGGGGCGCCACCAGCTGCTCGAAGGCTACGATCGCCGATACCGGATAGCCGGGAATCCCCACAACCGGTTTGCCTTTGATTGCCCCGAGAATCACCGGCTTGCCGGGCATGATGGTCACCCCGTGCACCAGCACGTCGCCCAGGGCGCTGAGCACCATCTTGGCGTAGTCCTGGGAACCGGCAGAAGAACCCCCGACGGTGAGCACCATATCGAAATTTCCGTCAAGCGCTTGGGTCACCGCCGCTTTGATCCGCTCCAGATCGTCCAGAACCTTCTCGTGGCGAACGAAATCGGCGCCAAACCGTTGAGACAACCGCCCCAGCATGTAGGCGTTGGTCTCGATGACTTGCCCAGGCCGCAGCGTCCCGACAGCCGCCTCCCGCCAGTCCACCAGCTCGGAACCGGTGGGAACAATGAGCAGCCGCGGCCGCCGGCGCACCGCGACCCGAAATACCCCGGCGCTTAAAAGCGCCCCCACACAATAGGGACTGATCCGGTGATTGCGGGAAAACAACAGTTCCGTGGCCACCATGTCTTCGCCCATTTTTCGCACATGCTGCCATGGAAACGCCGGCGCTTCGATCTCAAGCCGGGTCTCGTCAAGCCGGCGGACATGCTCGATCATGATCACCGCGTCGGTGCCCGGTGGAAGCACGTGGCCGGTATTGACCCAGAAGGCATCGATACCCACCGTCAAGAGGCGGGGCACACCTTCCCTGGCGCCAAAGGTCCGGGCCGCCGCCACGGCGATGCCATCCATGGCGGCGGCGTGAAAACCAGGTGAAGACAGATTAGCAAAAACCCGTTCGGCCAACACCCGATCCACCGCATCGACCGCGTCCACGGTTTCAACCGGC
>JBJKSK010000408.1:0-4818 GCA_046704125.1 Desulfobacterales bacterium
ATGCTGCACCGTAAGAATGCCTCGTTTGGCTGTGACACGGGCCGCCGCCAGGATGTGGGACATTGACATGCCTTTGTTTAGCAGCGCCAGACCATGGCCGGTGAGGGCATCAGCGCTGAAGTAAACCGCCGCCAGGCCGGCTTCCCTGGCCAGGGCGGCCGTATCGTCATCCAGGTCATTCTCGCGGAAAAAGCCGGTCCAGGCCACATCCATCCTTTGCCTATTCAGAAGTTGACATAGCTTCCGGAAGTGCGCCCTGGGCCGGTTGACCACGGGGTCAGTGAAGTGAAACAGGTGCACGTCGTGGTCTTCTTTCAAGCGCTGCATTTCCGAGACGATACGCTCCGGGGATCGCAGGCGGAAACGCCGCCCCCCGATAAACGGGTAGAGGCAATACCCGCAGCCCAGATCGCAGCCGCGCTTTCCCTCGATGCCCATGGGAGCCACTTAGGCGTTTTGGCCGCCGTAGGCCCCCGGCGGGACGGTGCCTGTGTCCGGAAAAGGCAGGTCATCCATGGATGGAGGGGCAGCACGGGGGTTGTGCCGGATTTTTCCACCCTGCCGGTAAACGATGCCGCCGATGGCGGCAAGAGATACATGCGGCGTAATCGCCGTGGCAAAAACACGCTCCCCATCTCCGACCAGACCCGCATCGATTTCAGGGACTTCTTGCATCAGTCGAGCCGCAAACATGGAAAAGGCGGGACCGCCGGCGAGGATGCGGGCATGTGGCGCAAGGCGGCGAACCATGGCGGCCGTGGTCCGCAGGGATGACAGATAAGATGCCTGGTGTCCGGCCAGGGGATCTATGTTTCGGAAAGAAAGCGCCGCGACTTGGGGCTTAAACGTTTCCAGCGCCTCTTTTAATACCGGCCAGGGATCAGGGTGCAGGTTCATATCCAGGCATGCTTTTTCATAATGCTCAGGCGCCAGGGCACTTAACCGGGCCAGACCGAGCGGATATACTTTTTCACCGGCTCCCAGGTGAGAGGTGGGGCATTGAATCAAAAAAAGTCTCATGCCAGCAGCACCATCCCCACGTATTTGACATAGCGGCCGGGTTCGATGACCGGTTCCAGACGCAGGCCCGCCTGCCGGGCGGTTTCGTACACATCGATGCCCGACCCCTCCATGGAGGGACGTGCCCGGTCCGGATGACGGCAGGAACCGTCCGCGGGGCACTGGCCGCAAAGCGGGCAGGGGCCGGCTCCAAAAGCCAGGGCCTTGTGCATGCCTGCCAGAAAGGCCCTCCGCTCAAGTGCCAGAAGCTGGTCGTGAAATGATTTTCCCGGCGGTGTGCCGATCACCAGCAGGGCCCAGCCATACTCGGTGAGCATCTTGGCCATCTTGGCATGGTCGATGCCGTCTGGCGGGCACATGCGATTCCGACCGAAGCTGGCGCAGCCGAAACGGCACTTTTCACGGCACCAGACCGCCGCCCGGATCTGATTGGTACGGATCAGCTCCGCTTGGCAAAACCCCATCTCCCGGGCAGCTGCGGGCCACCGATCGAGCATGGCCCGATTTTGATTCTCTGCCGGGATAAGTGCTCGTACCCGCTCCGTCCGGCCCGCCGGTAAAAGGCTGCTGTCACTTGCCAGATCCAGGACGAAGCTGTAGGGCATTCCGGCGGCAGACAGCCATTTGCGCAAGATCGTGCTGGGTTGACAGCCCCCGTCAGAAGTGTTGAGCAGCATATTCAGATCGTACAGCGATCCTTTGTGGGGCCGTCTTCCCGTTCGATCGGGGAAATAATCGTGAATCAGCAGCACACCGTTTGGGCCCGTCAAGGATACCGCCTTGCCCAACAGCTCCCGGGCGGTTTCGGCTCCATAGGCGTGTAAAAAATTGCTTAGGACCACCAGGCCAAACGAGGGTGCTTGGCCAAAGTCGTGATACCGGAAATCACCTTCAACGGTCTCTATGTTCCGCCAGGCCTCGGCCTGCGGATAGAGTCGGCGGGCTGCCTGGATCACTTCGGGCAGATCAAACAGGGTGGCCGTCACCGGTTGGCCAAACGCGTCTTTGGACCGTACCAACTCCCGGCAAAGCGCGCCGGCCCCGCCGCCCACATCCAGAATCGGCCCGCTTATGGCATCCGGGTTCAAATCGGCGGTGATCTCCCGGGCCTTGAGCCGCGCCAGGCCATCCATGGCACGCACGTAGTGGAAGTTGCGCACCGCATAATCGCTGCCGGCGGTCAAGGCCTCCGGGTCGGCGGGACGCTTTGGCCGGGCCACCGCCTGGGTCAGGCTGGACCATCCGGCCTGCATGTAACGCCGGTACAAAATGAAATCACCCATGTAATCCGGTCGGCCGGGGACCAAAAACCGCCCGGCGAGCTGGCTGTTGACCAGCCCGCCCGGCGTGGCGTGGATCTGCTCCAAGCGAACCAAAACGGTCAGCAGCCGAGATAATTCGCTTGGATGGCAACCGGCGGCTGCGGCCAGATCCGCGGAAGTGGCGCAGCCCGTTTCCAACCAGCCGAACAAATCCAGTTCTACGGCGCTGAAAAGCACCTGGGAATACCAGTACCCGGTGGCCATATCCTCGAGATACTGGAACCCCCAGCGGGCCGGATCACTTTTCAGGAAGGCCATGTCTCTGGAAGTGCTATGGTCTGGGTCCATGGTCCACCCTGCACGCATCTTGATGAAACCTTATCTAATTTCCCGAAAAAACCGTGAATCGTTTATCCTTTCCGATATCCTGGCTGAACACTTCCATCCCTTTTTTCATGGCACAGAAATCGCCGCACATGGTGCAAGTTTCCGACTGTTCCGGCTTTCGACTGGCGCGGATGGCCCTAGCCGTCTCGGGAAAGAGCAGCATTTCCTGCAGATCGTCCCAGCGCATGTCCCGCCGGGCCATAGCCGCATGCTTGTCGCGCTCGCGCCGCTGCGGATATTTGCTCAGATCACCGATGTGCACGGCCAGGCGCGTCACCCGCACTCCTTCGCGAACATCGGCCTCGGTGGGCAGGGCCAAATGTTCGGCCGGCGTAATGTAGCAGATCAAATCCGCCCCATGACGCGCCGCGCTGGCCGCACCAATGGCCGCGGTGACATGGTCGTAGCCGGCGCCCACATCGGATGGAATCGGACCCAGCACGTAATAAGGCGCATGCCCGCTCATGCGTTTTTCCAGCATGATGTTACCCGCGATTTCATCCAGGGGCACGTGGCCCGGACCTTCCACCATGGTCTGGCAGCCCATTTCGCGACCGATCTCGGCCAACTCGCAGTTGATGATCATCTCGGCCATCTGGGCCCGGTCATGGCTGTCATGGATGGCACCGGCTCGGATACCGTTTCCCAGGGACAGCACCGCGTCATATCGCTTCATCAGGTTGCAGACCCGGTCAAACTGCTCGTAGAGAGGGTTTTCCTTCTTATTCATGTCCATCCAGGCCACCATGAAGGTGCCGCCCTTGGAGGCCAGGCCACCATAACGAAACCCCTGCTTTCTCAGACGACGAATGGTATACTGGTTGATACCGCAGTGGATGGCCATGAAGCTAAGCCCGTCTGCCAGCTGCCGCTCAATCAGTTCGAAAAGGTATTCGGGATCCAGTTTAGCCGGGTTGCGGGTCTTGCGGGTGGTTTCTTTAAAGGCCTGGTAAAGCGGCACGTTTCCCACCGGCCGGGTGGTGGCGGCCAGCACGGCGCGCCGGACGGCATTCATGTCACCGTCGGCGGAAAGCTCCATGAGGGTATCGGCGCCTTCCTCTTCGGCGGCCATCGCCTTTCTCACCTCAAGGTCGATGTCACAAATGTCAGACGACGTGCCGACCGAGGCATTGACTTTGGTGCGCAGGCCCTGGCCGATGCCGACTGCTTTCTGCCCCTTGCGATAGGGATTGTTGGGGATAACGATCCGCCCGTTGGCCACGTGCTCGCGGATGGTTTCCGCATCGATTTTCTCGTCGGCGGCCACTGTCCGCATCTGTTCGCTGATGATACCTTCTCTTGCCAATTCAAGTTGTGTCTTCATGGTGTTTCCCTCTTTTCTGCCACTCGGGCCAGGGCATCGGGCTGCATTTGCCCAATAGAAAACCCCGAACCGAAAAATAATTTTCAGCCCGGGGTTTTACCGTCACACCAGGACACATTCTTTTACGGCAGGTCTTCTGACTGGCGGATCATCCTAAGGGCTGCCCCTTCCCATGCCGTTTCGTCAGGATCGCAGATGTTCATCCAGAAACACGTTCCGGTGAACATACTCACGGCACAGTGGTTTCGACAGCCTTCGTCCCCGCTTACAGCGACGGGTTCGTTCCGGATTTACACCGGATTCCCTATTATCCCTCGACGAGGGCACCGTAAAACAGGTGTTCTCCATGATCAAACGAATCTGGACAAACACCGACAAAAAACGTTTGGCGCACATTAAAAGAAGTCTCAAGCCATTGTCAATGATTTTCCCCGATCGTGTTGCCGGCAATTGTGTTTTCACGCGCAGTGGGATAAAGCGACAAGCCCCCTGCAGGAACCGGAGGTTTTCGTTTAGCTAGCTTCCGGATTCCATTTTTTTCGCCTCTGAAGACCTCCTATGCCAGGTTTTTTCAAGCATGCGCCGAGCCTGTCCGATGGTAAGGGGAAGCGGCCCAGGTTGCAGGTCGCCTTGCTTCATGAGTATCTCAACCAAATGGGCCACCCTGGGTAGGCGGAGGCCGTTTTCGCGGACAATCTGCCTCTGAATGGACATCTCGGCTGTGGTACCCGAAAAGATGATTTCTCCCGCATTTATCAAATAGAACCGATCGGCGAGCAGGGGAATCATATCCGCATCATGGGAAGAAAATATCAGGGTGATGCC
>JBJKSK010000409.1:0-3400 GCA_046704125.1 Desulfobacterales bacterium
ACGAATCGGGGCAGCCCAACATCAACCGGATCAACCGGGAAAGCCCCAGCCGTCTGCTGGTTTCGGAACTGATGATCCTTGCCAATTGGCTCATGGCGCGTTTCCTGGTCCAGCGCCAGATCCCCACCATTTTCAGGTCCCAGCCCGATGCCAAGCAGCGGCTTTACCGAAACAACGAAGGAACGTTGTTTCAAAACTGGATGCAGCGCAAGCTGCTCAACCGCTTTGTCCTCGGACCGGTGCCTGAATCCCACTCCGGATTGGGCCTGGATGTTTACACCACCGCCACTTCACCGATCCGAAAATATTTCGATCTGATCACCCAACGTCAACTTCGATCCGCCCTGGGACTGGAGACCGCCTACAGCCAGGAGCAGATTCTGGATCTGATCCAGAATCTGACCGTGCCCATGGGGAAAGTCTCCCGGGTCCAGTACCGCCGCAACCGCTACTGGCTGCTCAAGTATCTGGAGGGGCGCACCGGCCAGAAGGAAGAAGCCATCGTGTTGGCCAAACGCCGGACCCACTACGTGATCCTGCTCACCGAATACATGATCGAGTGCAACCTTCCGGCTCCGGGGGGCATCAGCCTCAAACCCGAAGATCTGGTGCAGGTCACCCTGCAGCACATTAATGCGCGAAAAGACATCCTGTCCGTGTTTCTCGGTTAGCCTCGCCACACCAAATGGAACCGCTCCAGACAGCGGAGAAAGCCAAACAAAATGCTCTTAAAACAAATTATCCAACAAATCCTGACTGTCGACATCATAAAAAAGCGAAGTGTAGACGACGATTACTGCGAGGTGGTCTTTCTCAGCGCCCAGACCGATCAGGTCAATCAGATTCTCATGGCAGTCCTGGGTCCGGCGACCAAACCGCCTGGAAGCACGCCTTCCTCCCACGACGAAGCGCTGACCGCACCCACCGGAGGCATCCGGTTCAATCAGACGCTGTATGAAAAAAAGATCCAAGCCGTGACCGTGATTGCAAAACTCTGGCCATGGGACGACGGTGTGCACACCACCTTGAAAATAGCCCTGCTCAAATAACGCGACTCCCGCGCTTCTTTCTCCTGGCGCCTTTTATCCCTACAACCAAAAAAGGGCCGTGCCACAAGGCACGGCCCTTTTCAGGGACACATAAATCAAATGGGTATCAGTGCCCGCTCAAGAGCGTAGCAATGGCGTTGGCCTGCGGATGGGCATAGATCAGAATCAACGCGACGACCAGCGCGTAAATACACAGAGACTCGATCATAGCCAGACCGATCAACAGGGTAACGGTGACCTTACCGGAAGACTCGGGGTTTCTCGCGATTCCCTCGACAGCGCCCTTGACGCCAAGTCCCTGCCCGATACCGCAGCCGAAAGCGGCAATCGCCACACCAAAACCGGCCGCAGTCACACACGCGCTAAAAAAAATCAATGCTGGTGATGCTCCCATACTAGCTCTTCCTCCTTTTTGATGATGAATTACAAAATGGCTTCTTCCACAAAGCCCATTGACAACTAGTTCACAACGGCACTCCGATGTCCGACAGACATAGGATAAAACATGGGGGTGGCCACGCCTTTATGGCCATTGTCAGACTTATCCATCAGTGCGCATGTTCCATGGCACCGGTGAAGTACATGATCGACAGCAAAAAGAACACGAAAGCCTGCACCAGGGCGACAAAGATACCCAGCGCCATGATCGGCAGCGGCGCAAAAAACGCGCCGGCCAGGAAAAAGAGGATTCCGACAACCAGTTCATGGCCCATCATGTTTCCGAAAAGACGAAACGAAAGCGAAAGAATCCGGGCGAGATGGCCGACGATTTCGATGGGAAAGATGATCGGCACCATCCACCATACCGGCCCGAGAAAGTGTTTGATGTACTTGATCCCATGGTATTTTACCCCGATAAAGTGGGTAAAGATCACCACTGTCAGGGCGCACGACAAGGTAGTGTTCAAATTGGCCGTGGGGGAAAAGAAACCGGGAAGCATGCCAATGACGTTGCACGTGAAAATATAGAGAAACACCGTGGCGGCTAAGGGGAAAAGCCAGCGGCCCTCTTCACCGGTGACACCCACCATGAATTCTTCGATTCCGGAGATCAGCACCTCGAAAAAATTCTGGGCCTTGCCGGGAACCAGGGTCACATGCCTTGCGGACAGAGCGCCCGCAACGATAAGAATGATCATAACCACCCAGGAATATATCACATGAGGATAATGATGAGCGAAGTTGATCAGCTTCTCATTGCCCGTCAGATCGAACAGCTTGATGAAAAACAGATACGGATGTTCCATCCTTATACCGCCTCCTTGAAAATGAGATATTTAATTTCCCTTAGGGTGGCCAGCATGATACTGGCAACGACAACGGAAAGGCCGATAAAAAGACCCAGCGGGTCCACAAAGTGCTCGGAAATGAGAAAGAAGAGAATCACGCCGCTGAGGGTGAAGCGAACATAGTATTTGGCCAGAACGACCCGATGCGAGGCCAGGTGCGGCGGCGTCAGGGCCTTTTTCAAGGTACGGCCCAATAAGTGAAAATTCACGGTAACGATAAGACCGCCGCAAATGATTCCTAAAGCGAATTTGGTCGGTGCGACCCCCAGGCCGATGCCGCTGGCCAAAAAAAACAGCAGCCAGTTGGAACGGGTCACGAATTTTAAGATACGCCGCTGTATATTCACCGCCAAATCACCCTGCTATGGTTTTCTGCATTTTTTGATGGCCAGTCCGATATTGCGGTAACCGGCCCCGATCCCGACCGCCAGCCCGATCAGCGTCAGCCACGGCGTGGTATGAAACACCGCTTGATCCAGATACACGCCAACGCCCAAACCGATGAAAATGGATAGCGCCACCTGCAGTCCAAGGCTGCTGAAATAGCTGAGCTCCCTGATTTCGCGCCACGTTTTTTTTTGCATTGAAAACAGCGTCCCGTCGATTTCTTAGGAATATCAGACCCGTTTTCAACACTGGTCCGGAAGCCACCGAACTAACACAGTCCAATGGTCAAGTCAATGCCATTTTGTCACAACCGGCATCGTCCAGGCAGGATCCACGTGCCTCCTGATCACAATTTGAGTTGACCGGAATCAAACACCGGGCCATCGAGGCAGACATGCAGGTAGCTGTCTTTGGCCTGTCTTGGCTCTATGGCGCAACCCAGGCAGGCTCCCATGCCGCAGGCCATGACGGTCTCGACGGACACCTGGCAGGCAATCTGGTGCTGTTCGGCCAAACCGGCCACACAGGAAATCATCCCGTGGGGTCCGCAGGCGCAGATCAAGTCCGGAAACCGGTCTCTGATGGCGGCTTCAAGCGGTGTCGTCACCAGACACATGTCCCCGGCCGAACCATCGTCGGTGGTCAGGAAAAGTGGCAAGCCCCCCTGCTTGACAT
>JBJKSK010000410.1:0-6707 GCA_046704125.1 Desulfobacterales bacterium
CCATCGGTCCCATCAAACAGACGCCGGAAAATCAGGAAAAGCTTCAGATCCTCTATGAGCTGATTAAAAACAACACCCGGGTCCGCCATCTGCTTTCGGCCGGTCTCAGACGCCCATGGGAGGACATGTACCGCGGTGATCAACGCCACGCTCTGGATTACGACCGGGATTTTTCCGCCGTACTGGCCGAAGAAATGCTCCAGCACCGGTTGGTCCAGGTGCTCAAGACCCACAGACAACCCATGGGCCTTGCCGACCTGGCCCGCACGCTTGGACAAAACAAGGTACAGGTGGCCGGATGTCTTCAGGAACTGATCACCGACGGCGTCATCCATCTGTCGCATAAAAACCGGGAGGCCTTCTACAACGTGCTGCAATGAAGGGAACCCCGATTATACCCCATAGACGCAGATAGGCAATAAAGGGCAGGGAAGCGGTGCTCGGCTCCTCTGCCTTTTTTTGCCTCTTTGGAGTTTATCCTGTCTATCCGGGCCACCCCGGCGCCCTTCAGACGGCCGCCCTGGTCAAGGCCGCCATTGATCTTTCAGCGGCCGTAAGCTATGGTCACCGAAGCCATCCAGCCTCTTTTTATCGTCAAAACTTTGCCGCGTCAGGACTAATCATGGCCCCCGACACCCTTTCGGCTGCCGCCTACCACCGGTTGACCAGCTACCGGCGCGAGCACATGGAGTCCCATTTTATGGATTGGGAAAACCAGCCGGCGCTATGGAAACGGTATCCGAAACGGCCCCGAGTCCAGCTGGATCCAGAAGCCAAACTGCCCCGGACCGACTATTTCTCGATGGTCAAAACCGGCCTGACTCACGGCGTTGCTTTAACAGCAGCAGATCTATCCAAAATTTCCGCGCTATTGCTCCTGACCCATACGGCCACGGCCCGGGCACGGCACGGAAGCCAGTCTTTTTTCTATCGCAGTGTGGCCTCAGCCGGGGCCCTTTACCCATTTGAGCTGAATCTTGGCGTGCATTGCATCGAGAACCTGGCTCCGGGGTTATATCACTACGACCTTTTCGATGCGGCCCTCACCAGCCTGCGCGAAGAGCCGATTCCCGTTTTTCCGGAAACCGCAGACGAAGTCGCCGCCACGATTTATATCACCGGGATTTTTTTCCGCAGCGCCTGGAAATACCGCCGCCGCGCCTACCGGTATGTGCTGTTAGACGGAGGCCACCTGCTGGAAAACCTGAGACTGGCCGTAAGCGCCCTGAAACTTGGCGCCGACATCCAGCTGGACTTCGATGATCTGAGCGCCGCCCGTCTGCTGGGAATCGATGCGGACCGGGAAGCTTGTCTGGCTTGTGTTCACCTCATGCCGGCCAGGGCCAAACGGTCAGACGGGAAACGCCCTGAAAAACCTTTTCCGGCCAAACTGGGCCCCGGCATGCTCCAGGCGGATGTCGTCTCCCGAAAAGTGATTGTTTATCCGGATATTCTCGGGATTCACCGGGCGGGATACCGGCCGGTCCAGGCGATTGAGCCCGCCGATCCCGAAACCCTTCAGCCGGTAAACCCGGCCTCCCTGCCAAGGATGTGGACCGATCTGGACGCACCGGAGGCTGCGCCTGCGGCGGACTATGTCTCGGTAATCTACAGGCGCCGATCCCGCCGAAACTTCATACCGGCTCCGTTGTCCCGGCGCTATTTCATGGTTTTTCTCAACACGCTGGCAGATGCCATGGGCGAGACTTCCGGCGTGGCTTCCAAGTATCGTTTTTCACTGACCGTCGGCTTTCTGCTAAATGGCAGCGGCCCGCTGCCGGCCGGTTTTTATCTTCTGGATCCCCGAAACCGAAAAATCGGGCGGGTCTTGGAAAAAACGCTTACCCAATCCATGGCCGCCGCCTGCCTGGACCAGATGTGGCTCCAAACGGCCGCCCTGCACGTGCTTTTTTTAACCAACCCGGATTGTCTGGACCGCCGATGGGGGGCCAGGGGATACCGCTACGCCATGATGGAGGCCGGACGACTGGGTCAGCAGGCTTACCTGAGCGCAACGGCCCTGGGATTTGGGGCTTGCGGAATAGGGGCCATTTACGATAAGGAAGCCGCCAACCTGCTGGCCCTGGATGCCGGGGGCGTCTTGCTGTATCTGGTGGGAATCGGCCCGGTAAAAAAGCAATAACCCCGTTTTTATGGGAGAAGAAAATGTCGGATGATTTAAAAGTATTTTGCGGCAGCGCCAACCCTGCCCTGGCCGGCGAAATCTGCCAGCGCCTTGGCATTGCCTTGAGCAGCCTGTCGGTTTCCCGTTTTTCCAACGACAACATGTTTGTTCAGATCCGGGAAAACGTGAGAGAGAAAGATGTGTTCGTGGTTCAGTCGTTCACGGCCCCGGTGAGCGAAAACATCATGGAGCTGTTCATCATTCTGGATGCCTTGAGAAGCGCCTCGGCGCGCCGAATCACTGCGGTGATCCCCTATTTTTCCTATGCCCGCTCCGACAAAAAGGATGCTCCCCGCATCTCCATCACCGGCCGGCTCATGGCCGACTTGATCATGACAGCCGGCGCCAGCCGGGTGCTGACCATGGACCTGCACTCGGATTCGGTGCACGGCTTTTTCAGCATTCCTGTGGATCATCTGACCGCGATCCCCTTTTTCGTGGACCATTTCCGCCAGCATCTGGATCTTTCCAACGCCGTGGTGGTGGCCACCGACGCCGGAGGCGCCAAGCGGGCCGGCCGGTTTGCCAAGCGTATCCATCTGCCCATGGCCATCATCGACAAGCGGCGAGTGGCCGACACCCAGGTGGTTCAGGGCCTGGTGGTCGGCGAAGTCAAGGGACACGACGCAATCGTCTTCGAGGATGAAATTTCCACTGGCGGCACCTTGGCCGAGTCCGTGAAAACACTGGCTGCCGCCGGCGTGAAAAGCATTCACGTGGGGGCCACGCACGGGGTGTTTTGCGGGCCGGCCGTAAACCGGATGGAGCAAAGCCCGGTATCCTCGGTGGTGGTCACCAATACCGTGCACCTGCCCCCGGGAAAGCAAACCGAAAAAATCTACACCTTGTCAGTGGCGCCGCTGTTTGCAGAAGCCATCCGGCGGATCCACACCGGCGAGAGCGTGGGGGCTCTGTTTGACTGAAAACACATAAATCCAACCAACATTGGTTTCAAAAGGACGCCATGAAACGTACCACCCTTGCCATCAAACCTCCGGCCTGGCACGAAAAAACAGGCAGCAGCCGCTATCACATCATCAACGATCCAGTGTACCGGGCCTCAACGGTGCTCTTTGACCGCTACGAAGACATGGCGGCAGCCAGCCGGGGACAGTACCGGGGAGTTACCTACGGCACCGACGGAAGCCCCAATCAACACGCCTTCGAGGCGGCCATGGCGGCCCTGGAGGAAAGCTGTCGCACCTGGGCACTGCCCTCTGGCATCACTGCCATCACCTGCGCGCTGATGGCCTTTGTAAGAAGCGGCGACCATGTGCTGGTCTGCGACAACGTCTATGGTCCCACCAGACGGTTCTGCGATAAGATTCTGACCCGATACGGAGTCGCCACCGATTACCTTCCGGCTGACATCGGAAAGGCCGTTTGCGACTACATCCGCCCGAACACCAAAGTCATTTTCCTGGAATCCCCGGGCTCGAACACCTTCGAGATCCAGGACATTCCCGCCGTCACCGCCGAGGCCCGGAAACGGGGCATCGTGACCATGTTAGACAACACCTGGGCCACGCCGCTGTATCTCAAGCCTTTTGAACTGGGCGTGGACGTGACCATCCACTCGGTCACCAAATACATCTCGGGCCACAGTGATGTCCTCATGGGAACGGTCAGCGCCAACGCGGAAGCTGCTGCAACTTTCGCCGATTATTACAAAACCCTGGAGATCTACGCCTCTCCCGACGACTGCTACCTGGCCCTGCGCGGGCTCAAAACCCTGGCCGTGAGGCTGGCCCATCACGAACGCTCCGCGCTTGATCTGGCCAGCTGGCTGTCTCAAGACAAAAGAATCGCAACGGTGCTGCACCCGGCCCTTCCCGGCCACCCCAACCACGACCGGTGGAAGCAGATGTTTTCCGGCTCCTCGGGGCTGTTTTCATTTATTCTGGCCGATAATTACCCGGAAGATCGGATTGCCGCCTTTGTAGACCACCTGGCGCTTTTTGGCCTGGGATACAGCTGGGGAGGCTACAAGAGCCTGATGACCGTGGGCACCTATCGCCGGAACCACCCCCGGCCCTTGAGCCAGCGGCCTGTGTTCAGGATCAACGTGGGACTGGAAGCCGTGGAGGATCTCCGGGCGGACCTGCAGCAGGCCATGGTTCATCTGCACCGTTAGCCGAGGCACCCGGCATATCGGTTAAATCGTATCCGCCTGAATCGATCTTGAAATATTGAATTTATCGGCTTAGATCTTGAGAATTTTTTTCCCGAACAATGAAAGCACATACTCGGTGGCCGCCCCGGCGGTTGACCGGTTCACATCCCTTTCGGGAAAATAATCGACAACCGCCAGAGACCTCATGAGGTCGGACTTGGCAATCATCTCCATGGCAAGGTGGCCTTCCCGGTAGGAAAGCCCGCCTCTGACGGGCTGGTGCACACCGGGTGCCACGGTGGTGTCGAGCGCATCCATGTCCAGTGTCACATGGATTCCGTCCGTTCCCATACCCGCCGTGCGAAGGGCGCGGTAAATCACTTCCCGCATTCCCAGGGCATCGATGTCTTCCAGCGTATAAGCGCTGATTCGCGAGCGTTTGATCAAACGGGACTCCTCCTGGGATACTTCCCGCAAACCGATCAGGACCACGCGTTCTGATTCCAGTCTGGCTTCGACACCGCCGGGGCCGGACGGCAACTGCGTAAATGCCGATATGCAACCGCCGTGAGCGCTGAAAATGATGGTCCCGAACAGGGGAAGCGACAACGCCAGGCCCTGGTAAATGCCCAGACAGCTCCCTGGACCGTTGGCGTATACCACCGGGACCAAATCCTCGTTTATGATTTCGGCCACGGTCTCGGCCACGACCGGAGACTCATCTGCGATCCGCCGCCGGTCGGCAACCGACTGGCCCAACGCATTCAAGCCCGTTGTCAGGTCATCGATGTTCAAGATCGGATCGGATTCCGGTTCACCGGCCGGCGAAATTTCCATTAAAACGATGCAGCGATATTCCGAAACGATTTCACTGTCCCGGACAGGACGCTTTTCCACATACTCGGAGGTCATGACGGCCAGAAGCGCTCCGTAGTTTAGAGAAAATACCAGCTCGTCGCCCAGCCGGACATCTTCGGCTTCGGTGACATCCACGATCAGGTGGTCGCTGGAGGCGCCAAGTATGGAAATCTCGGGTCCAACCGGTTGCATTCCCTCCACGATTACGTCCTCACGGCCGATGTTTAAAATGGCCCGATCCCGCTCGCCCTTGTCGACAAATTCCGGCTTGCCGCCAAAGGCAACCTCTCCGGTTTCTCCGATGGGCACCGACGGCTTCTCCTTGAGCTCGATAATTTCCGCATGGAGCAAAAACGCGTCCTGAAACGTGCCGGGCCAGGCGGTTCGGTTCACGGTTTCCCGGCCCAGAAGGATGCCTTCGCCGATACGGATATGATTGACTAATCGAGGCATCTTGCCCGATGCAATCAGGTTTAGGGAACTCGAATTGCCGCCCGAGATGTATCGAAGTTTAATACCAAACGCGGTTTCAATCTGACGGGCGTATTCGACCAGTTGATTCAAATTCTTTTCCGAGGGTTTGACGCCTCCGTAACAGCTGAGGTTGGTTCCCAGTCCGGCAATGCGGATGCTGGGCAGTTCAATGACCTCGCGCACCATGGGCAACAGATCGTCGGGCCAGACGCCTTCGCGAAGATCTCCCAAGTCGACCATGATCATGATGTTGTGCACCAGCCCCCGCCTGAGAGCGGCCTCGGCAAGCGCCTGGATGACCGGCAATTCCGAATTCAGGCTCATGTCCACCGACGTGACGATGTCTTCCGCGGCCGAAAGGGGCGGAATCCTGAGCAACGTAAACTCGGTGGCGACACCATTGGCCTTGAGGCGGTGAACATTTTGCATCCGTGATTCGCCGATGGATGCGACCCCGCCCCGGAGCATGGCTTTGGCGACCTGGGGCATGCCGCAGGTCACCTTGGAAACGCCGCAGACTTCAATTCCGTATTTTCCGCACATGGCGGTGATGGCCCGGGCGTTGTGCTCGATTTTGTTCAGATCGATGGTGACATAAGGACCGTATTGCATGGTCAACTTTCCGTTATGTTCTAACAAATCCAATGCTTTGCAGCAGCAATGTCCCGGATTCCGGCCGGTAGCGCCGGCCCAACACACCGGCAGCGGCCATGATATTGTTCCGGTCCAGGTAGAGCGCCGCATCACGTGGCGGCAACAGCTTGCTCCGGCGCGGGTCGGGCTTGATGTTATGCAAGATGTCCATGCCCATTCCAAGACGGGTCAAGGCGCCCCCGGTACCGATCACATGCCTGACAGCGGACAAATCCCTGCCTTCCAGGATTTCATTTCTTCCGTAGGCTCCATAAGCCACCCGCAGTTGCCCCGCATGGCGCCAGACGGCGATATCCACCGCCCACTGGGTCAGTCGGGCCGAGTTTTCCCGGTCCCGGGCCGTATGGGGTATCGGGCAGACGTCATCCACTGGCGCCAGTTGACTTCCCGCGGCCTCAACGATTCGAGGCGCGTTGATAAAGA
>JBJKSK010000411.1:0-7145 GCA_046704125.1 Desulfobacterales bacterium
CCTTACCGCCTTGCGGGCATTCGGCGCCCCGGCGCCGCCCGGACCTCCCATTATTTCCCGGGTGCGCATCGAGGTGACCGGTGTCACCGACACCGCCTATTGGCTCCAGATGGCCAGGAATCTGATCGTGGCCAAGGCCGGGGAGCGCTTTAACGCCAAGGCCGTCCAGGAATCCATTGAAGCCCTGAAGCAAAGCAACCGATTCGAAACCGTCCATGTCGATTCGGTGCCGGAAAGACAGGGCCTTGCCCTGGTTTTTGGTCTCAAGCCGTTTCGTCTGGTCCGGGATATCCGCATCCATGGGAATTACCCGCTTTTTGACCGTGAAGTCAGCAATGTCATGACGCAATCCGTAGGCAGAGTCTTCCTGGAATCAAACCTCGCCCGGCAGGCTGAGCTGATTTCCGGTTTGTATCGCCGACAGGGCTTTATCGATCCCCATGTCACGGTTTCCGGCACCCCCGATGCCACCGGCCAGACGGTAGTCATTAATGTCGACATCCGAAAAGGGGCCTACTGGCATCTGGATTCGATAACCTTTAAAGGCAACCATTTCTTTTCGGACTGGCGTCTCAAGACCAAGATGAGCACCTGGCGCAGTTCCCTGTGGTGGGGAAGCGCCGGACGCTTCATTGCCTCGGAGCTCAAAAAGGATGTAACGGCTCTGACTCGCTTTTATCGGGAGCACGGCTTTGCCGAGGCGGAAATTGCCGTCAAACAGGTTCGCCATCCTGCCAGCGGATCGGTTTCCCTGACCGTGACAGTCACCGAAGGCCCCCGCTACACGGTCAGCTTCACCGGAAACCATGCCTTTAGCGACCGGCGTCTGAAAAAAGACCTGGTGCTTTTCACAGAAGGCAACCGATACGATTTCGGTCTGCGCAAAAGCCTGAGAAATCTCCGCCATCAGTACCGCCAGGCCGGTTTTCTGGATGCGCGCATCCGGGCCAAGACGCTTGCCGGAACCGCTAAAAGCCAGCGGCACATCCAGTTCATTATTGAGGAAGGCCCGCGCACCATCGTCCATTCACTGCGCATCGAAGGCGCCCGGAGTCTGCCCATGCCGACGATTCGCAAGGAAATCCTCACCCGGCCGCCGGGGCTGTTTCACGCAGGCCAGTATCTGCCGGGCGTGCTCGATACCGACATCGAGGCAATCCGGGCCCTGTACCGAAAAGACGGATTCCTGGAAACCCAGGTCAAAAAGCAGCTGGTATTCAGCCCCAACCGAAAGTCCGTCGACATTACCCTGCACGTGGATGAAAAGACACAGACCCGCGTGGCATCGGTAAAGATCACGGGCCTGCATGCCATTTCCCGGGAAAAGGCCATCAAGGCCATTGGTCTGGTTTCCGGGGCCCCGTTTCAGCCCTTTATGGTCAGAAGCGATGAAAACGCCCTGTCGGCGATCGTCGCCGATGCGGGCTACCCTCACGTCCAGGTCCACGGCAAGGTGTCTTTCAGCCACCACCGTCGCCTGGCCGCCGTGGTCTATCACGTTGTCCAGGGGCCTTTTGTCCGTATGGGCCAGACGTATTTTCAGGGAAATTTTCTGACCCAAAAAAACGTGCTGGAAAACGAGATCGCACTTCACCCCGGCAGCCCGTTTTCTCTCAAGGCGTTGCTCCAGAGTCAGAAAGACCTGAGAAGCATGAACATCTTCGACTCGGTGCAGGTTCGGCCCGTGGGGCTGACGGAAAACCGCCACACCGTGGACCTGTTTGTCAACGTCGAGGAAAAACCGCCCTATTACCTCCAGGCGGGTTCCGGCTATGACTCCCAGCGGGGGGCATTTGCCAATGCCAAGGCCGGCGACCTGAATCTGATGGGAGAAGACCGGGACCTCTCGCTGTCCGGGGAGCTGAGCCAAATCGGCTATCGCGCCAACCTGGGGCTTTCCGAACCCAGGTTGCTCGGCTCGCGTTTTACGGCCACCAGCGGCCTGTTTGTCTCCCAGCAGGAGGAATTCAACCAGAATTTCGGCACGCACAGCCTGGGAGCCTCCTTCGGGATGGAACGCAAATGGTTCAAGGCGCTGTCTACTAATCTCAACTTCCGCCTGGAACAGCGGAAGCAGTATGCCCTTTCTCCTGACATCGCCACCACGGCGGATCTCTACCAGGCACGCACCCTGCTGGTGGCCACCCCGTCGATCCAATACGACACGAGAGACTCCTTTATTCATCCCACCAAGGGGATGAAGGCCAACTTTTCCGTGGACATCTCCAAAGGACTCGATACGGAGGTAGACAATTTTCTCCGCTACCGGTTCGACATCAGCAGCTACGTCTCGCCGCTGCCGCGTCTGACGCTGGCCTGGATAGGCCGGCTGGGCTACCTGTCCTACTACGGTTCGACGGATTCAGTGCCGGCGGACCAGCTCTTTTTCCTCGGAGGGATCAACAGCGTCCGGGGCTTTGGTGAAAACCTGCTCAGACGGGATGCCACGGGTGCTCCGCTGGGAGGCCGAACCGCCATTTCATCGAGTCTTGAAGCCCGCATCGACACAGGCATGAATTTCGTGGTGATCCCTTTTTTCGATATCGGCAAGGTGAGCAACTATGTCGACTATACCGGCCCCGACGGATTTCGCGCTTCGGTGGGTATCGGATTTGGCTACAACACACCCATCGGCCCCCTGAGCGTTTTCTACGGCCAGAAGCTCAACTCTTTGCCTGGAGAAAGCCCGGGAGCGTTTCATTTTTCCATCGGCTATACATTTTAACGAAAAGAAGCGTCAGGAGAAAACAGCAGTGTCCCCCGACCATACCCCCCAAAAAACCTTCTGGGGCTTGTCATCTTTCGAGATGCTGGCGATGTTTCGCAGAGGATTGTTCTACAGCTACCTGTCGATTTACCTGCGCGAGTTTCTGGGGCTTTCCGTCACCGGGTCAACACTGTTTGCCACCTTTCCCATGCTGCTCAACATCTTGTTCCAGAGTTTTGTCTGGGGGCCTATTTCAGACCGCTTCCAACGGCGGCGCACTCTGATCATCCTGGGCGAGACGCTGGCCGGGGCAGGCACCGTTGCCGTCTGGTACGCCCACATCCTGCCGGCGTCCAGGGTAGCGGCCGGCTACGTGATCATTTTCGGATTGTCCATCATCGAAATCTTCTGGTCCATGTCCAACATCGGATGGAGCGCACTGATCTCGGACATCTACCAGCAGGAGCAACGAAACGCCATCCAGGGCAAACTCATCAGTGTCGGCGCGATTGGACGCATCGGAGGCGTCTGGATCGGAGGTCTGCTCTACGACGGGATGGGGCGCTATTATCCCGGGTGGGGATTTTACCACGGGACCCTTTTTTTCATCGCCACGGCGGTCATGTTCGCCAGCGTACTGCCGCTGCTCAACCTGCCCGAAGGCGGCATCCTGAGGGAACCCGCGGCCGGGTCCAAAGTGTCACCGATTCCGGTGAAGCCCCAAGACCGCATCTTTTTTTTCTTTCTGGCGGCTATGACCCTGATCAATTTCGGCCGCAACGCCATCGCCGTGATCCTGCCCCAGTACATGGTGCTTGGAACCGGCTTTGCGGTCTCCAGCCAGGTGGTCGGCCGCATCGTCAACACCCAGTCTGTGGCCATGATCCTCATGGGACTGGCGGCGGGCTCCATCGCCAAGCGTCTCGGCGACGGCCTCTCGTTGGCCGCAGGCACCATGTTGGCCGTGGTCTCGCTGGTGCTGCTGGTGATGGCCCGACACCTGGGTCTGCTGTATTTGAGCAATTTTATCCGGGGATGTTCCGAAGTGATGGTGACGGCATCCTCCTACGCCTTTGCCTCGCGTCTGATACCGCCGCAGCGCCGGGCCCGGCTGTTTAGCCTCTTTAACGCCACATTTTTTCTCAGCTGGGGAGTGGCCGCCACGTTGATGGCCGGCCCGATCATCGACTTGCTCATAGCCAAAGGTGTCGCTCAAACCACCGCCTACCGGGTGGCCTTTGCCGCCGCAGCCGCCATGACGTTGGTGGGCCTGGGAATGCTGGGCATTTTGCTGGGATGGATCCTGCCAAGGGCTCAAAAGGAAAAATCCGAGCCATATCCAATACCGAATCGTCCCTAACCGGGGCACAAGTGAAAAAGAGGCCGACCGCCGAATTCAGGCATTTGGGCCGCGGGCACGGCCCGACCAAAGCAGGCATGGCGCCGATTACCGAAGCAGCTTTTCCAAAAATTGCTGCATGCCGTCGCGAAGCCTTTCCATCTCTTTCCGCAAACCATCTGGAATCAACGGAGCCGTGGCGTTTTGACGCACGCTGGGCATCAAATCGGCAAGGGTCTCAAACATGTAGATGTTGGCCTGAATCAATCCGAGTCCCTGCTCAATGGCCTCTTGAGCCTGCGGGGCCTTGATGCCGGGAAGCCAGTATTGGAGGATGTCCATGCGCGTCTGCGAATCGGTGATCGCCTGCTGCAGCTCCTTTTGTCTCAGGCTGCACCATGGACCTCTGGCATCGCTTCGGATAAAGGGGTAGTCAGAAACTTGCGAATACTGCAGGTAGGCAATGGCCCGGGCCGCATAGACCGCCTCGGCGCAGGCCTGCACGCAGCAGCGCGACTCGACATCCAGGGAGTCGTCGTCAGCCATCTGCTGCAGGTCCTGGCAGGTTTCATCCAGGGAGGCCACATTGACATAGAGTTCGTCGGCCACCGTTTTTAGCCGCGGCAAAGGATCTGGTTTTGTCTTGCCAAAGCTTGCCGCCGGCAAAAAGAGGATGAGCGCCGAACTCAAAAAAAGAACCATGGCAAATGGCAGAAAACAACGATTCACGTGGCCTATTTCTCCTCGGGATCCCTTCCTGATTGTCGGCTCTGCCCGCCCCGGCGCCAATCCATGGGCAGGTTCTGTGCCCGAAACCCAGATGCCTGCAACGTCTGGAACGATACATTGAATCCACATCAAAAATCAAGCCTTCAGGAAACCATTGCGCCGCATGAAATTGACTTGGCCTCCCGAAATGGTGTAATAGGCATCATCGATTTCAATCTGAGATAAAAACCAAACGCGTTCAAAGGCCTCGATGCAGGATTCCCGAATAATCGAAACCTACCGAAAACAGGCGGAAATGCTCGCCAACAAGGTAAAAAAAAACTACAAACACCTTCGCAAACGCTTTGCCAGGCAAAATATCGAGGTCTTCAGGCTCTACGACTGGGATATCCCCGAAATCCGGGCGGTCATCGACTGGTATGCGGGCCATCTGGTGGTTGCCGAATACAGCCATAAATATTCGACGGCCAAATGGCTGCCTGCCATGGGACAAGCCGTGGCCGACGCACTGGGAGTTGGCGAGCCAAACCTTCACCTCAAGCAGCGCTTCGCGGGAAAACAAGATGGCAGCCGGTACGAACGCCTAGATTATACGGACAAAAAAATCGGTGTTTGCGAAAGAGATTTACCCTTTCTGGTCAACTTACACGACTACGTCGATACCGGGCTTTTTTCAGACCACCGGAACACCCGGCAGATGGTTCGGGAGGCCGCCCGCGGCAAGGATTTTTTGAACCTGTATGCCTACACGGGCTCATTTTCCTGTTATGCGGCAAAGGGGGGCGCGCGCACCACGGTGTCGGTGGATCGATCCCGGACGGCCATTTCCTGGGCCAGGGAAAACATGGCGCTAAACGCCATTTCCGAGGATGAAAACAGGCTGATCCAGTGCCCGGTAGCCGATTTTCTGGAAAAAGCCAGGCGAAGAAACCAGAGCTTTGACCTGGCGGTGGTGGATCCGCCCTCTTTTTCCACGAGCAGGGACAAAAAAGAAAATTTTGATATCGCCGCCGATCATCCGGCTCTGTTATCTGCCGTGGTTTCTCTGATGCGAGAAAACGCCACGATCTTTTTTTCCACCAACCACCAGGATTTTCAACCCCGATTTGACACGTTGAATGTGGCCGGCATCCAGGAAATCACCGCTACCACCATCCCGGAAGATTTCCTCACTAAAAAGAAAACCATCCATCGGTGCTGGAAAATCATCGGTTGACGACATGTAGCCTTCTGAGCACTGGAGTTGAGGTTTTCTCTATGCTAAGTAATGCGCCAGCCACCTGATGTGATTGCCCCGCAATCTATAGCGTACCGCCGATCGCGTGGCCAACGCCTGACAGCGGTTGATCCGGTCACCGGAGAAATGGTGGAACCGGGATACCCGCCTTATTTGCGGGGGGACACAGGATGGACAGGATGTTTTTCGGGGGGAAAACACGATGACGGCCGCAGACAGCATCGTTTTGATCGGTATGCCGGGAGTCGGCAAGAGCACCGTCGGGATGCTGCTGGCCAAGCGGTTGGGGAAAAATTTTTTGGATACCGACCTTTTGATCCAGGCCGGAGAAAAAAAAAGTCTTCAGGAGATCATCTTCGCCGAGGGCCTCGACGGGTTTCTGCGCATCGAAGAGCGCCATATTCTGTCTGTCCGGCCAAACCAGCAAGTCATCGCCACCGGGGGCAGCGTGGTTTACAGCGCCGCGGCCATGGCGCATCTGGCCCGGGGGGCAACCATCGTTTTTCTGGATCTCGCCCCGGAGCTTCTTGAAAACCGGCTAGCCGACATCGGCTCCCGAGGTGTGGTCATGGGACCCGGACAAAGTATCTATGCCCTGCACGCCCAACGTCATCCCCTCTATCAGCGTTATGCCCACCACAGGCTCCTGTGCGACGGCCTCACGCCGTCGCAAACCGTGGATCGCCTCATTGATGGCATCCGCGGTTGACAACCCAAGGAGTCCACTAAATCCTCTTTGAGGATTTTCGACGCTCCGCCCCGACTTGCGGGAAAAAACTTATCGGCACCAGACTGACCAGCGGCAGAAACGCCACCCAAAGCAGCACGTTGTGGATATCGTAAACGTCTCCGAATTTTCCCACTATGGGTGCCAGGCTCCCGCCCAAACCGTAGGCCAGTCCCATCATCAGGCTCGATACCATGGATCGGCCCCGGGGCGCCAGCCTCTGGGCCATGACCACTCCGAGGGGAAGCGTGGCCAGGACAAACCCTCCGGCCAGGGCAGCCCCGGCAAAGGCCCAGGCGCCAGGCAGGAAAAGCAACACGACCAGCGCCGGAGTCATCAGGAAATGCGTGACAATAAAAAGCGGCTTGTAGCCGATGCGATCCGACCAGTGCCCGCAGGCGATCCC
>JBJKSK010000412.1:0-7997 GCA_046704125.1 Desulfobacterales bacterium
ATGAAGCTATCAGCTGCATCACCACCTGCCTGGAAATCGACGAACAGGACTGGGCCGAGTCATGGAAGGCCTTTTTCTGGCCGGAAAAAATCGGGGAAAAAATCGTCGTCAAACCCACCTGGCGCGAATATAGGGCCAATGCCGGAGAAATCGTCATCGAGCTGGACCCCGGCATGGCCTTTGGCACCGGGACCCATCCGACCACGGCGTTGTGTATTCAGATGCTGGAACATTACCTGAAGCCCGGCGACAACCTGCTGGATGTGGGCACCGGCTCTGGGATTCTCATGGTGGCCTCAGCCTTGCTGGGCGCCGGCCGGGTGGCTGGAATCGATTGCGATACACTGGCCGTTGAGGTGGCAGCAAAAAATCTGGCGCTCAACCGCATCGACCCGGCCCGCTATCGCGTGGCGCCGGGCCACCTCATTTCGGGCCTCACCGGGATCTTCAATATCGTGGTGGCCAACATTGTCTCGGAGGTCATCGTAACGCTTCTCGATGATCTGCCACCCCGCCTTTCAGATGGCGGCCTCTTTCTGGCATCGGGGATCATCGCGGATAACCGGGACAAGGTCATCGCCAAGATGGCCGATGTGGGGCTGGCGCCCATCGAGGTGCGGGAGCGGGAAGCATGGGTAGCCATTGCCGCCCGGAAAGTCGGATGAAGCCGTTTGTCCTAATTCATGCGGTAGGTTTCCGCCGATTGCTTTTTCTTGTCAGACAACTCCCGGGCTTTGGCCAGCGCCTCCAAGGCCACGTGACGGTCGCGGGTGGGGCGAAGCAATTCAATGGATTTGCCGATCGCATCGTTCAATAGATCCTGCCCCTTACCCGAGCGCGTGATCACGGTGGTCCAGCCTTCCGGAGCGCCTAACCCGCCAAAGGAAAGATCAGCAAATTCAGCTGAATAATCGTTGCAGTAGTGGCAGGCATGTCGCTTCATAAAATCCAGTTGATCCAGGGAAATGAGGCGTTTCTCCTCACTTTTCAGATGGATCACAAGCTGTTCTTTCACATTGATCTTTTCAACCTCGTTCCACCGAAAGCCACCGATTGCTTCCAGTTGACGACGCTGTTCGGGGCCAAACGTAAAGTTTCCCGTGCAATAGAGTCCAAAAATAAACTCGATGGCGGTGGCCGGTTCAACCCCCAATGCCTGGATTCTTCGGATGGTGTTGACCTGGCAGGGGGTCCCCACAAAGGCCATCCGGTTCATCTGTTGAACCCCCATAAAGCCGAGTTTCACCATGGAAGGGGCATAGGTGGAATAAAGTTCCGAAAAAAGCGCCAGACCGTGAGACCCGTCAAAGTGGAAGCCGGCCGATTCGAGGATTTCCTCTCTGGTGCGGGCAAGCCAGGGCTTGCGCCGAAACAATCCGGCATTCTTGGTGACAATGGCCCCATCAATGTGGCCCTTGTCAAATAAATGGATCAGCAGCGCCGTCACCACGCCGCCATCGGTGGCCTGCGCCGAAATATCCGGGTTCCTGGCCCTGGCCACCGAAGCGACGAGCTCGCGGCCCATCGGAGGTTCCCATGACACAAGCTTCCTGGCGTCTTCATCCAGTTCATGGATCTCGGGGCAAATCGAGTAGCACAGTTCGCACTCCACGCACTTTTCAACATCTTTATGGCGAGGACGGCCCTCTTCATCTAACTCCAATGCCCCGTAATTTGGAGCGTTACAAAAGGCCACGCAACCGCCGCATCGATGACAGCGTCCTGGCTTTTGAACCTCTTCGATCAGATCGAAGAAAGTTTTCATAACGCCTCCTCTGGATAAGGGGCAGGAAATGGCCCTTATCGATCAGCTGCCGCTGAACCATCATGGCATATTCGAGACAAGATCCTGCGGCGTCAGTCGGCCACGGCCATCGCGGAAATCTGTGCAAATATCTGATCGTTGTCAAAACCCTTGAGTCGGATGGCTCCCGAACGGCACGAGGCCACGCACAATCCGCACCCCTTGCAGAGCACAGGATTGATATTGGCTTTTCCCGGGAAAAACCGGGCCGATGCGTCGATAAACGAAGGGGCCGAATACGGACAAATCGAAACGCAAACCCCGCAGCTGCTGCATACGGCAGGATTGACCTGGGCGGTGTTTCCGCTGGTATGAATTGTTTTTCGGGCCAGCAGGGTCACTGCCCGGGTGGCGGCGGCCACGGCTTGCGCCACGGACTCGTCAATGGGCTTGGGCGCGTGAGCCAGGCCGCAAATAAAAACACCGTCGGTGGCACAATCCACCGGTCGGAGTTTAGCGTGGGCCTCCATGAAAAAACCATCGTTGTTCAAAGCAACCTTGTATTGTTGGGCCAGCGGGTTTTCTGCAGGGGGCGTGATGGCCGTTGCCAGCACCAGCAAATCCGGCGCGATCTCGAATTTGCGGCGGATCACCGTGTCTGAAAACCGGGCTTTTAGCGTCTTTTGGTCAAGAAAGACCTCCAAGCCCTGTTCAGCACGATACCGCATAAAAAGAATTCCTTTTTCTCTGGCTTCCCGGTAAAGATCCTCCCGCAATCCATAAGAACGGATATCCCGGTAAAGGATAATCACGTCCATGTCCGGGTCGAGTTTTTTAAGTTGCAGGGCGTTTTTGATGGAATGGGTGCAGCAGACCTTTGAACAATACGGCCGTTCGGGAATTCTGGATCCGACGCACTGGACAAAAAGGGCGGTTTTTATCCGGGATAAGGCGGGATCATTTTCAATCAGTTGG
The DNA here is from genome assembly GCA_046704125.1 of Desulfobacterales bacterium. GTDB lineage: Bacteria > Desulfobacterota > Desulfobacteria > Desulfobacterales > JBJKSK01 > JBJKSK01. Next base: position 2,720 of record JBJKSK010000412.1, read on the forward strand.
CGATCCAGTTCAAGGCTGGTCAATACCCGGTCATCCTGTCCGTACAGATACTGATCCGGCTTCAACTCCGTGGCGCCAGAGGCGATAATGGCCACTCCGTGTTCAAGCTCCACGGTCTGATCGGGAAGTTGGATGGTGGTTTTGTAGTTTCCGACAAAACCATCCGTTTTTATGATTTCAGCGTTTGTAAATATGTCAATATCCTTGTCTGACTGAACCCACTGGATCATCTGCTTTAAATTCTGAGAGACATTTTCTCCCTGCCAGGTTTCATGAATTTGCAGGGCCTGTCCTCCGAGTTGATCGTTTTTTTCAATCAGATACGCGTGGTAACCCTGTTCGGATAGGGTTTTGGCGGCCGTTATTCCGGCAATGCCGCCGCCGATGACCAGCGCGGACGGATTGATCTGAAGCTCCGCCTCCGTCAACGGCTCCATGAGTCCGGCCTTGGCAACCGCCATCCGGACCAGGTCCTTGGCCTTTTCGGTGGCCGTTTCCGGGCTGTGTTTGTGAACCCAGGAACACTGGTTTCGAATATTGGCCATCTCAAAGACATATTTGTTCAATCCGGCGTTGATCAGCGTCTCCTGGAAAAGCGGTTCGTGCGTTTTGGGCGTACAGGCGGCCACAACTACCCGGTTAAGTTGCTTTTCCTTGATAATTTTGGCCATGTTGTCCTGGGTGTCCTGAGAACAGCTGAACATGTTTTTTTCGCTATAAACGACGTCTGTTAAGGTCTGTGCGTATTCAACAACGGCAGGAACATCCACCACCCCGGCGATATTGGTGCCACAGCAGCAGATAAAAACACCGATCCGAGGCGGTTCTCCACGGTTATCGATTTCGGCGGGGACCTCTTTTTGTTTGGTCAGCGTCCAGCGGGAATCCGTCAGACCGCTTCCCGCACTTCCAGCCGATGCACTGGCTTCAATGACTGAAGAAGGAATATCTTTGGGGGCCTCAAAGGCGCCGCATACAAAAATACCCGGCCGCGAAGTTTGGACCGGTTCGAAACTGTTGGTTTTGACAAAACCGTAAGTATCCAGTCCGATATCCATCGTATTGGCCAGTGCCGAGGCTGTTTCACTCACCCCCAGACCCACCGACAGCACAACCATGTCAAAATCTTCTTCAACCCGTTTGCCCAATTCGTCCAGGTAGCAAATCCGCTGAGTGCCCTCGCCGGTGGGCCGGATATGGGTGATCCTGGATTTCACAAACCGGACGCCATAGTTGTCCTTGGCCCGGTTGTAATAGCGTTCGAAGTCTTTCCCGTGGGTACGGATATCCATGAAAAAAATGGCTGTATCCAAAGGCTCCTTGCTGTGTTCTTTGGCCAACATCGCCTCTTTGATGGCATAGGTACAGCACACCGACGAGCAATATCCCTTGGCACCGATATGCACATCCCTGGACCCGATACACTGAAGCCATGCGATTTTGCGGGGTTCTTTTCGATCCGAAGGCCGAACCAGGTGTCCGCCGTAAGGTCCCGAAGAAGACAGGATACGCTCAAATTCCAGGCTGGTGATGATATCTTTGGATTTGCCGTAACCATAGACATCGTGCGGTCTCGGGTCATAGGGCATACAGCCGTTGGCCAGGATAATGGCCCCCACGTGAAAGGTCAGGTCCTTGGGCTGCTGATCATAGGCGATGGCACCGGTAGGACAAAATTTTTCACAGGCCTTGCATTTGCCTTTGGTCAGGAAAAGGCACTGCGTGTCGTCAATCGCGTATTTCAGGGGCACGGCCTGGGCATATTTGACATAAATGGCCTTGCGCTGGCTCAAGGCCCCGTCGTATTCATTAGACACTTTCTTGGGGCACTTTTCAGAACACAGCCCGCAGGCGATGCATTTGTCAACATCCACATACCGGGGATACTGTCTCAGGGATACCTCAAAGTTGCCTTCTTCACCGGATACATGCTGAACTTCCGATAGCGTCAGCAACTCGATGTTGATGTGCCGGCCGACCTCGACCAGTTTGGGCGAGATGACTCACATCGCGCAGTCATTGGTCGGAAACGTTTTGTCAAGTTGCGACATCACTCCGCCGATGGAAGACGAACGCTCGACCAGATAGACATAATAACCGCAGTCGGCCGCATCCAGAGCCGCCTGCATGCCGGCAATTCCCCCACCAACGACCATCACAGCCCCAATTTTGTTTTGAGACATTTTTTCTCCTACTCCAAAAATGATGTTATATGGCTGATGTCGAGCAAATTGCTGTTCAACCCCAGTGCATTTGCCTTGATACCCATGGCCAGTCCGAGGAGCTGCGGAAATACGATGCTGGGCAGCCTGAAATCCACATCGCGCTCAAAGGCCATCATTTGCTGAACATGGTCAAATTGCATCTGGCAATACGGGCAAGCCACGCACAGATAGTCAGCTCCCGCCCTCCAGCCGTCCACGAGTTTTTTCTGGGTTAAATCCTTTGAAAGGCGGTCATTGACACCCAGAAGCGGAGCGCCGCAACATTCCAGCTTTAAAGGCCAATCGATACTCAAGGCACCGGTTACCGCCACCAATTCATCGAACAACACAGGGGCAACCGGGTCATCAAACTCCGTGACCTCCCTTGGCCGCAGGGCGTGACATCCATAATGGGTGGCCACTTTGACCCCTTTAAAGATTTTGGATACTTTCGCTTTTAACCCGGGGATACCGATGTCTTGATGCAAAATCGACAGGAAATGTTTAATTCTGGTCTTTCCCGTATAGCACAAGCCTTCTTTGGCCAGCCAGGCATTGATGTTTTCCTGAAGGGTGGCATCTTGGGCCATCAGATGGGCCGCTTTTTTCAGACTTCCGAAACAGCACTTGCAAAGCACCATCAAATCCAAATTCTGCTTTTCCGCCAAAGCGAGATTTCTGGCCGCCATCAGGACAAAGGTCTTGTGGTCCGTGTTCCGGATCGGATTTCCGCAGCATTTAAACTCCCGATCATCGACCACCGCGATGCCGAGTTTATCCAGAACGGCCCTCGCGGACAGTTCATACTGCGGAACGCGAACCGGAATGTTACATCCCAGAAACAATGCAAATTTCATCATCATATCCCTAAGTTAAGAGCCTGTTTATCAGACGTGCGGTATTCTGTAGCGTTTCCCGCCTCTTTTACGGCGAGGTTTTTCAGCTCAAAAAATATGTCCGTCACTTTTACCCCCTGAGGACAGTGCTCCTGACATTGGTAGCAGGTCAAACAGTACCACAGCATTCTTGAGCCCATAGCCAGGTCCTTGAGACCGAATCCCACAGAGCGTATGATTTGATGCGGCAAAAGATCGAGGTGTTTTTGCGGATTTTCATAATTGCCGACCACCGGACATACCGTCGAGCAGTTTTCACAGGTAAAGCAATAGGAAAAGCTTCCACCCGAAAGCGCCCCTGATTTTATAAATTCCTTATTTTCAAAGGGGAATAAGATGACCGCTTCTGTTTTTTTCAGCTGCTCAAAAGGATCGGTTAACGATTTTTGCGCGTTATCCAACGGACGGTCATAGATCTCGGAATCTATGGTTAATCGTTTGAGTCCGCGGTAAACCGAAAACGGGGTCATCATCAAAGGCAGTCCATGTCCTCGTTGAATCAGCTCTTCTCTGACGTTAAACCACAGGTCTCGCAGGTTGATACCGGAAGGACAGACCACCGTGCATCGATCACAATTGGTACACAGGTATATCCCCTGTTGAATCGCCGCCAGACCCCGGGCACCAAGATTCTTTCGGGTAATATAGCTTTTGAGAAATTGCAGCCGTTCAGAAGGAAGGATGTGGTCATTGCCGATGCTGTCAAAGGCGACCGCGACAGAGCACCGGTAGCTGCAGGTTCCGCAATGCGTACAGGCATCCAGTTCCATGACCTGTCGGGTCATGATGTTGGCCGGATCGGAATGGCTGTCCATGACGGCATTGGTCAACAGGCTGACCGGAGTGGTAAATATGTGAAACATTTTGCTAAACGGCAGATACGCAAGCCCCAGAAAACAGGACAGGATATGGATATACCAGTATTTCTGATAGTTATCATAGGAGGTGAGTTTGGTGGACTCCATGGCGATTCCGGAAAGCAGGAGAATCGCCAGAATGACAATGGCATAATAATCCATGGCATTGGTCGTCAGCCGCGGCACCTTTAACACAAAGCGGCGATAGGCCGCGATGCCAACGCCGGAAAGGATCATGAATCCGGCAACCAGCAGATAGGGATTCAGAGACAGGTAATACTTATCGAAAAGCGAGGTTCTGATTATTTTTTCGAATGCATGCGTAAACAGCAGAAACATGAAAGCGGCATACATAAGCATGTGCATGATCCAGCGAAGCCTGTCTTCTTTGAGTATCCGCACCTGAAAAAGCACATCCACGATAAAAGCCTGGATCAGCGTGAAAAGCTTTTGACTGAATACGACCGAAACCAGCCCCTTCAGCGCGGAACCCATTCTGGCCGACATCGTCACGTCTTGGGTATTGATACCGATTCTGAAACGAAACCAGCCTGAAATTTTATAGATCAGACCGATCCCGAAGACTGCCAGGGACGGATACAGCACGATATTATAAAACATTTTTCAGATTTCCTATTCGATTCATTTCCCGATAGCCATTTATTGGGAAAATCAAAAAGCGGGCCGCGATCCATATATTTTTATGAATTTATGTATCACTCCAGTTTTTCTTCATCATCCCTTCCGGATAAAAATCTCCAGAAAAATGCGATACCGATCAGAGCGACAACCATCAGAATGTAGGCGATTCCCTTGGTATGCGTAAAAAATTGTTGATAGGTATAATAAATTGGTTCCATCAAAAGCCCGCCTCCATAGTTTTCAGTGGGTATCTTTATAATCCGGATGTTCATATAAAATGGGCATCCTGGTGACGATAAATTTAAACGCGACGATGCCGACGGTAATGATGAACAAGGAGATGAAAAATTCCTGCCAGCTGGGAAAATATCTTCTACTGGCAGGAAGTTGCCAGTTAAAGGCGATCAGAGAGACATTCAGGCGGTTGAGAGCGATGCCAACAACCGCCCATACAGCCGTCCAGCGAATCAGCTTTAAATTCTTATTCCGGACGCCAACGGCGAACATAAAAGCCGGCAATGCCACAAAACCGATCAGTTCGACAAGAAACCAGAGCCCATAACCGGTTGGTAGCAGATACCAGGTATTTCCAGCGGCAATCCCCATCACCTTGATGGCAAAATACCCGACAAGCACCAACGAAGCGGCCTTGGCAAAACCCAGAGTCACGCCTTCATTT
>JBJKSK010000413.1:0-2940 GCA_046704125.1 Desulfobacterales bacterium
GATCCGGGCAAGCCACCGGGCCAAGGGCCTGATCAAGCAGATCCTTGACTTCAGCCGAAAAGAGAGCGCGGAACAAAGACCGCTCCAGGTTACCCCCCTGATCAAGGAGACCTTGAAGCTGATGCGGGCCTTGCTTCCAGGCAACATCGAGATCCGGCAGGTACTCACCGCCACCTCGGACTTCATCCTGGCCAATCCGAGCCAGTTCCACCAGGTCCTGATGAACCTCTTTACCAACGCGGCCCAGGCCATGGAGGCCTGTGGCGGGGTCCTGACCGTGACCCTCGAGGATATCGCCCCTGATGAAACCTTTCCGGTCAGACAGCCCGGACCGGGCCACTTTCTCCGTCTCGCGGTGAGCGACTCTGGGCAGGGGATCCCAGGAGAGATCCTCGACCGGATCTTCGAGCCCTACTTTACAACCAAGAAGCCGGGAGAAGGCACGGGCCTGGGGCTTGCCGTGACCCACGGTATCGTACAACGCCTCGGCGGCCGCATCACCGTCCAAAGCGAGTTCGGAAAGGGAAGCCGTTTCGAGATCTTGCTTCCCAAAGCCGCGGTGGATGCACCGCCGGAAACCGAACCCCTCGACACCCTCGTCAACGGGAAGGCGTCCATCCTCATCGTGGACGACGAGGAAGAAATCCTCACCACCCTTTCCGATCTGCTGGGAGGCCTTGGCTACCAGGTGACGGCAAGACAAAACGGCATCGAAGCCCTGAAAACCTTCCGGGCCCGGCCGGAGGCCTTTGATCTCGTGCTCACCGACCAGATCATGCCGAACATGCCCGGAAACGCGCTTATTGAATCGCTGCTTGCGATCCGAAACGATCTTCCCATTATCCTCTGCTCAGGGTACAGCGACATCCCGGCGGGCCCGGGGGAAAAACGCCCGGCGATCTTCCGCCGGGTAAGCAAACCGATAGATGCCCGGGAGATCACCGAGGTGATCGGCCAGATGCTTGACGACCACCCAACGATGGATGCGGCGGCATCCAGGGAGAAAATCCATGCATAGGGTACTGATCATCGATGACGACCCGGTCGTCTGCGAAACGCTTTCCGACCTGGCGGAGCAAAACGGCTATGCCGCCGCAAGCGCCCTTACCCTGGCCCGAGGACTCGAGGAAGCCGCCGGAGGCGGCTACGACATCGTGCTGCTCGATGTCCACATGCCCGACGGCAACGGCATCGAAGCCTTGCCGGCGATCCGTCGGGGTCCTTCGGCGCCCGTGGTGATTGTCCTGACCGGTTTTGGCGATCCTGACGGCGCCGAAGCCGCCATCCGCAGCGGGGCATGGGACTACATAGAGAAGCCCTCATCGGAGGAAGACATGGTGCACACCCTTTCCCGCGCGATTCGGCACCGGGAGGAAACCCGGTCCACGGGAAAGGCCATCGACCCGAAGCGGGAGGGGATCATTGGCGGCAGCACGGCCATGCGTGCCTGCCTCGAGATCCTGGCCAAGGCGGCGGAAAGCGATGCCAGCGTCCTGATCACCGGAGAAACGGGGACCGGCAAAGAGCTTATCGCCTCGGCCATTCACCGCAACAGCGCCAGAGCTCAAAGGCATTTCATCGTCGTGGACTGCACGGCCCTTCCCGAGACCTTGGTCGAAAGCATGCTCTTTGGCCATGAAAAAGGGGCGTTTACCGGCGCCGACGCGGCCCGGGAAGGCATGATCCGGCAGGCCGACGGCGGAACGCTTTTCCTTGACGAGGTGGGAGAGTTGCCGCTCACCGTTCAGAAGCGGTTTCTCCGTGTGCTTCAAAACCGCCGGTTCCGCCCCCTGGGAAGCAAAAAGGAGGTCGTCAGCGATTTCAGGCTAGTTTCGGCCACCAACCGGAACCTGGATCAAATGGCCGCAGAAGGTCTTTTTCGCCAGGATCTCCTTTACCGGATCCGGGCCATTACCATCGACTTGCCGCCCCTGCGGGACCATGCGGAAGATATCCCGGAAATCTGCCACCATCACATGGGCCGGTTCTGCCGGCAAAACGGCATGGAGGCAAAGACGCCATCCACCGAGTTTCTCGACGCCCTGGCCGGCTACGAATGGCCGGGAAACGTGCGGGAGCTTGTCCAGGCCCTGGAAAGCGCGATCTCCATCGCCCGGGAGGAAGAGATTCTTCTCCCACAGCACCTTCCCGTCTCCCTTCGCGCGCGACTGGCCCGGAAATCGGTCCGGGCTCACACGGCAGTTGACGAGCCGGCGCAGGTATCGGAGGAAATGACAGCCGTTGCCGAGACGCCGCTTCAGGACTGGTGGACGTTTCGGATCGCAGCCGAGCGCGACTACATCAGGCGGCTCATGGTCCAGGCAGCAGGGGACATCGAGACTGCCTGCCGGATAGCCAAGCTGTCGCGGGCCCGGATCTACCAGCTTTTGAAAAAACACGGACAGTGACCGCTGTCTACTTTCGTGGAATCGTCCATAAAAGTAGACCATTATTTTGGACGGAATGGGCCACCCTTTCTATCCGGGCCTCATGCCGCCATGGATGTTCAACCGCTGTTGGCTTCGTGGTTGACCCGAAAAAAAGCCGATGGCCTCGGATCCGGCGACCGTTTTGTGCCGGCAGCGGCCATTTATCTATGCATCCTGGATTAAAGAGCGCGCTCGCCAGATCCCGACGGCAAAAATCAATGTCTCGATTTGCAGCCACTCCGGGGTAGATAATATTTTGTCTGACATCGCCGATTCTGGCAAAAAAATTGCATAAAGACAAGTGCTGAAAGGATCGGATGCCGGAGGTTGTCTATGCATGCGGCGTCATAGGTATTTTCAGCGTCGGACCCGCCCGGAGAGGCCCATTCCTTGCCGCAATCAATATATGCATTTTCCCAAATACTTTGGGTGCGGCTCCTTTATGACGAGCCTAAAATATCAAAAAAACAACGAGATAACCATCGATCCCAAGCCGGTTCTGGGTTAAATG
>JBJKSK010000414.1:0-8827 GCA_046704125.1 Desulfobacterales bacterium
AGCATGTCCACGGCACGGTCCCGGGCATCGGCTTCCGAAATCTTTTGGTGGGTGGTCAACACCTCGGTGAGCTGTCGGCCGACTCTCAAGGTCGGATTCAAGGCCTGCATGGGGTCCTGGTAGACCATGGAAATCTTGTTGCCTCGGATTTGGCGCAGCTCCTGGGCGGAACGCCCGACGAGTTCCTGGCCCTGGAACTTGATGGTTCCATGGGTGATTATGCCGTTTCGGCCCAGAAAGTCGAGAAGGCCAAAGGCAATCGTGCTTTTGCCGCAACCCGATTCTCCCACCAGCCCAATGGTTTCCCGTGGACCGACGGTAAAGTTGACTCCCCGGACCACTTGCAGGAGGCCGTTTCGGGTTTTATAGGCGATTCCCAGGTCCTTGACTTCCAGCAGTGGCGTGGGTGTGGATGCAATCATCTTGGTCCTTAGTCGTTTGTCAAGCGCTGAGAAAGTTTCAGCCCGGATGGCCGGTGTTATTGAAAGCGGGTGGATTCTTCGCTGATACCGTCGGCCAGAAAGTTTAGCCCGACCACCAGGGAGGCAATCGCCAGGGCCGGCCACAGCGCCGCCCAGGGGCTTCCCGTGAGGATAAACTGCTGGCCGTCGGCGACCATGGATCCCCAGTCCGGCGACGGTGGCGGCACTCCCAGCCCCAGAAACCCCAGGGTGCCCATGGCGAACACCGCATAGCCGACGCGCAGCATGGCATCCACGATGATGGGGCCTCGGGCGTTTGGCAAAATTTCCACAAACATGATGTACCAGGGGCTTTCCCCCCGGGTTTCAGCCGCCTTGACATAGTCCCGGGTGCGGATGTCCAGCGTCAGGCTGCGCACCAGTCGGGCGATGCCCGGGACTCCCACGATGGTGATGGCGATGACCACGTTGATGGCCGAAGCCCCTAAAGCCACCATGATGATCAGATACAGCAAGATGACCGGCACCGCCATCATGGCATCGAGCAGGCGCATGACGATTTCGTCCGTCCAGCCGCCGTAGTAGCCGCTGATCAGCCCCAGCGTGGCCCCGACCATCAAGGCCACCAGCACCCCCCAGATCGCGACACCCCCGGGCAACCAGAAGTGCGCGGTAATCGGCAGGATCACCAAAACCACCCGGGCCCCGTATATCAGGCGGGACCACAGGTCCCGGCCCAACTCATCGGTTCCCAGGATATGTTCGACCGAAGGCCCCTGGTTGGGTGCCTTCCAGTCCTGTTGAAGCGGAGTGTAGCGCGTAAAAACCGGTGCAAAGGTGGCCACTACGACCCAAAACAAGATGATGGCCAGACCGGTGGCGGCGATTTTGGAAGACAGCAGAATCCGAGCGCTTTTTTTGAATCTGGCCAGAAAAAAGGTTCCGTTATTTTCGAGGACCGCGGCTGCGGGTTCACCTGCACTCATTGGGTCTCCTTACTGATAGCGTATCCGCGGATTTAGAAACGTATAGAGAATATCGGCAATCAACTGGGTGGATACCGCCACGACAACCAGCATCATGGACCCGGCCTCCAGGGCGTTGACATCCTTGTAAAGGGCCGAAGACAACAGGTATGCGCCCAGTCCCGGGTAACCGAAAACCACTTCCGTGACCACAATGCCGCCAATGAGCCAGTTGACATGGAGCATGATCACGGTGATGGGGGCCATCATGGCATTTCGAACCGCGTGCTTGACCACTACCCGACGATACGGCAGGCCCTTTAGATGGGCGGTCCGGATATAGGGCGAGCGCATGACTTCCACCATGCTCGCCCGGGTGATGCGCAGCACGTAGCCCAGTTCGATCATGGTCAGGGTCATCACCGGCAAAATCAGCATGCTCGGATCCTGCCAGGGGGCCTTGGTGCCGAAAACAGCCGCCCCGGGCACCCATTGCAGCCACACCGCCAGGATCAGGATCAGGAAAATACCGATGGCAAACTCGGGAATGACCGAAAACATCATCCCCCCGGTGGAAAGGATCCGATCGGTCCAGGTACCCTCCAGAAGGCCGGCTATCAGACCCAGTAAAAGCGCCAGGGGCATCACCACCGCAAAGGCGGATCCGGCCAGCACCATGGAATTGCGAAACCGGGTAAAGATCATGGTGTTGACCGATCGGCCCGTTCGAAGCGACAATCCAAAGTCGCCGCGCAGAAACCCTTTTGAAAGCGGAAGATAGGCAATGGGAGCGTTATTGGTTTGCATCCACCCCTTTCCGATGATAAACACCTGAGCGGTTTCTTTGCTGCCCTTTTGCCATTCAACGGCTCGGTTCTGGTCATCGACTCCCCAGGCGGTTACGGTGCCGTTGGGATTTTTATGCCAGCGCCCGTTGTCCGTGTATTTCCGACGACTGCCATCGGGCATTTCTTCCGTGGCAATCAGATTGTCGCCTTCAAGCCTCCAGCGAACCAGATCCCCGTCTGGTTTTACCGCCCACCAGTCGACAAAATCCTTGGAAACCAGCCGCCGCAGGGGCATGCCCACCCGGCGGCTGGCCAGCCAATCGTCACCGATGAGCCAGTACACGTAGCGCAGATAAAGCGGCTGATCCAAGCCGTTTTGAGCCACAAAAGAGGCTTCCTGCTGAGGGGTGACAAAAGCCCCCAAAACGTTTCGCGCGATATCCCCAGGGGAGAATTGGGTGATGCAAAAAACGGCCACGGAGACAATGAGCATGGTCAGCAGCAGAAGCATAAAACGGCGGAAAATAAATTTGAGCATCGGTACCCTTTGGTTCGAAACGAATCGCTGAATTTCTCCAAGGTAAACAGTAAGGTAGCGGACACGGGGCAAAATGAAGACCGCACGTCCTCAGAGATTCAGGGGGTTAACGGTTTTTCCGGATCACGGCGGCTCAACTCCGCTAAAGCCCATGGGTTTGAGCCGTGGATAAACGGCGACATTGCCAGAGCACAGGTAGATACTGGCTAAAGGACGACTCATGGACCAAAAGGCGTGAGTGCAGCCATGCGGGATAAACACCGCTTTGCCCGGCGGCAGACTGATGGTCGGGCCATTTTCCACATTCCATGTTCCGCGGCCCGACAGCACGTAAAGCCATTTGCTGGAAGGGTGCGTGTGGGGCGGATAAAAGGTGTCAGGCCCCAACAGCAATATGCCCATGGAGACTTTCCAGCTGGGGCACATCCCGTTGCTGCCGACCAATTCCGAATACGCGTAGTTTTCCAGGAACCGGGAGGAGCATTTCGGCAGGCGGAAGTTGGGATTTTGCATCCAGCAAAGCTGATCGGACAACGTTTTCAGCGCCGGGAAAAGAGCGGCGGAAGGGCCCTCGCGCATCTCCTCCAGTGCCTGCGGCCAGTGGGCGGTAGCCGGTTTGGATTGAGGACTGATCCGGTTTTGGTGAAAAGTTTCCGTTTCGATTTGCGTCAGGAGTTGCTGCAGCGTGTCCAGTTCGGGTGAACCGCTGGGCATGGTTTTTTGAATCTCGACGGCAAGCAGCTTCAAGAAGACACCAATGTTTATCGTACCCGGATTTGGTGCAACCCCCATGAGGCCTGGTATCCGATGACAGACCGTATCAGCGGTTTCAGAAGATCGGTTTGAATCCGGCAAGAAAACGGGGGCTGACAATCTGTTTTCCAAGCGTTGGCTCCTGATTTTTCGGGTGAAATGTCTCCATCCCGCGGTTATGCTGTCAGAACCAAAACCGGCTGTTCAAGTGGATGGGACCATGCATACCGCAACCGCCGCCATCGATCAAGCCATCTTTAGCCAATCACCAGGGTACCGACCCGGGAATGGAAAAATATCGTGAAACTTATATTTCATATGATTAAAAAATGTCAATTATTGTTTTTGCGCCGTTCTATTTTTTAAGTGTAACGTCTGCCCTCCCGGATAGCGAAACCCTGGTCACTCCATTCATTGCTGAAAAATATGTTTCAAATGATGGTTATCTTATCAAGGTATCGCGCTTTCGTTGCGCTGAGCCCATTTCCATCACACATGCCCGTAGTAGTCGCGGTGGGCCACCACCGAAAAAGCGTAATCCAGCAGGGTCCCCCAGCTAAACACGGGCAGATCCACCGCGCGTTGCACCGACCGGGCAAAGGGCTGCATACCGGTGCATTCCAGCATGAGAGCGCCGATGGCGGGCTTTGTCCGCGTAAAGTCCACGCAGGCCCGGATCATCTGCGCCTCGGCCTTTTCGTAAAAGACTTCGGGACATGCCGGTCGTTTTTCCGGATCCCAGAGGTTGTCGAATTCACTGCAGCCGTATTCGTCCTGGGCCCCGGCAATGGTGATGTTGGAATCCGGATCGATGCCGACGTTTTGCAGATGAGTCCGTGTGAGAAATCGTTTTTGCGCACAAAGGATCCCCACCTGCTTGCGGGGGCCGATGACCTGCTGGATGAAAGGCACCTGCAACAGGCTGGACATAAACACCGGAACCTCCACATGGCCGGCCACGTCTTTTTGAAAATAGGCGAAATAACCGCACTCGGCCGCAATCGCCCGACATCCCATGCGCTCGAGTTTTCGGGCCGCCCGCAAAATCGGCTCCCGGCACGGCGATTTGTCCTGGTCCCAGACCAGGGTTTTATTGTCGACCCCTTCGGCGATTTCGTACTGGACGGGGTAGGGAAAGGCGCTGGCGTTTCTGACATCGCCTGGAAATCCCGGGTAGGCATCGTCTAGGACCATGATGCCGATGCCCATGCCGTAGCAGGTGTGGTTTTTTCGGGTTTTGATGTAGTTGATCCCGATGTCTCGATTCCCGGTCACGACTGTTTCTCCTTGCATTCAATAGCGTTACGGTGCAGTGGGGCGTCCATTTTATGGCCTTTTAAGGCCAATTGCCGTGAAGGATCACGGGGTCCATGCCCTGATCCGATAAGAACCTATCCAGATCGTGCAGGGTCGCCGGCGCCATCGCCGGGCGGCGGTAATCGGCAAGCGCCTGGTCACACCTGGCCCGGATATCGGAAAGAATCTGTTCCGCAGGCCGGTTCTGGGTGCGGCCCGAGCCAAACGCCGGAATCCAGGCATGGGTTCGACACTTTTTGATGGTATCCCGGTGGGTCAAAAACTGGCCTCCGGGCCCGACTTGCCGGATCACCTCAAAGCCCAGATCCTCTTCGGTATGCGCCGCAATCCCCTGCCGGTAAAAGCGCACCATCCGGATCATTTCCAGATCCACCATGAACTGTTCGTAGGACATGGCGGCGTACCGATCCAGAATGCCTGCGCTGTGCACCATGAGGTTGATATGGTTTTCAAAGCCGGAAAACAAAGACAGCATGCTCTCGTAGCCGCTTTGCACCGTGACCGCCGGGGCATCGGTGGTGGCGCCGCCGGCGCGGCTGGGCAGATGGTAATGGCGGGCCAGCTGCGCGCAATACCCGGCCTGCAGGGCATAGACCGGGGATCCGATCGAGATGTTTGCCGTGCGCATGTCCGCTCCATTTGACTGGAGGCCGAAGATCACCGGGACCCCGGGCCTTACTAGTTGTGCCACGACGATGCCGGTCAATGCTTCGGCGGTGGCAAGTGCCACGTTCCCGGCAAGTTCGATGGGACCGGTGCTGCCTGCCGCAGGGGCGGGAGAGATCATCATCGGCTGGTTGTGCCGGGCGCAGACCAGAATCGAGTCCAGGGCCATGGCGTCGATCACCAGAGGGCTGATCGTGCTGATCATCGTCAACACGTGGGGCTTGGCGGTAAAGCTTTCCATGCCGCCAAACACGATGGCCAGCATGTCCATGGCCGCCTGAATCTGCGGTTTGTGTCCCGGAACGCCCATGAGGCACTTGTCCGAGCAGGTAAGTGCCGTATAGAGCATCGCCAGATGGCTGTGGTCTGCCGAGACATCGGTGGGCTGGGCCAGAATGCCGCCGTTGATGTTGAATTCGGGCGACTGGTGCACCAGTTTGGCAAAGGCCTGGTAGTCGGAAAGACAGGCCTCCCGGCGGCTGCCGTCGGCGGCTATGATCGTGGGGCAGCCATAGCCCGGAGCGCATTCCGTGTTCTCTCCGCCGATGACCATGTCATAGCTCGGATTTCGGGCATGGAGGGTAAAGGTTGCCGGAGCCTTGGCGGTCCAGTCCATGACCTGGTTTTCGGTGAAAAACACCCGATCCCGGGAAACCCGGAGCCCATGGTCCTGAAAACGGGAAAGAACCTCGGGATGGCAAATACGAACGCCGACTTCCGCCAGAATGCGCATGGCCGTTTGATGTATTTTGGTTGTGGTGCTGGCCATCAAATCTTTCTCCGGGTACAAGGTCAACGGGCTTCCAGTCGGGCGGTCCAGGAATCCAGTTCGGCGCAAATGGACTCATCCAGGCCTCCGGCGCAAGGCCCGGCCACGATGTCCCGGATCCGACGCCGGATCTTTTCACCGACTTCCGACTGCGGTGGATGGTCCATCTTACGGCTAAACAATGTAGGATAAAACACCTGACGAAAATGGTTCATCGTGTGCGCTTGCGTCAGGTAGGCGCCAGCTGGACCGACTTTTTCGATCAGATCCAGGGCCAGGGTCTCGTCGGTTACCACCACTCCCTGGCTGTAGTGCTTGAGCATCTCGATCAGTTCGTCGCAAAGCACCACCAGTGCCGGGTTGACGCTTTTGCAGTGGTCCGACACCCCGATATCGTGAACCAGGTTGGCACGGCTGAGCAGGGTTGAAAAAATTTCCATGGTGGCCTCGGCAACGGCCTGGGCATCCATGCCCTTGGCATCGGTGCAGCCGGCCGTGCCGTAAAATGGCAGACCCAAGTTGGTGGCCAGCTCCGAGGCAGCCGCTACCAGGAGATGAAACTCGACGGCTCCATAGCTGCCGATGGTGGACTTCATGTCCATAATCGATGGCATGGCGCCGTAGATAAAAGGCGTCCCTTCATTGACCAGCTGGCTCAAGACCAGTCCGGACAGCACCTCGGCATGGCACTGGGCAAGGGTGGCGGCAAAGCTCATCGGCGCGGTGCCGCCCATCATGCAGTAGGGCATGTACACCACGGGAATACGGTTTTTGGCACTGATGTAGAGTTTTTCCGTGCTCTCTTTCGGGTGGTTTAGCGGGGGAATGGGCTCGCAGTAGTTGAAGATAAACGGCTTTTCCTGCAGCTGGCTGTGGCCGCCCGCCACCACGGCCGCGATGTCGATCACTTCCTGGAGCGACTGTGTGTCGTTGGTGGAAAAATTAATGGTTTTGCTGAAATGCTTGACCGTTTCGATAAAGGAGATCTGGCTTTGAATTTCAGGGGAGACATCCTTGGAAAGCCCCACGGAGAGCACGAAGTGGATGTTTGCCAGCGCATCGGCGATTTGGCACATGACGGCGGTATCGGCCTTGAGGAAAGGGCGCACCTGGCCGGTAAACGGGTCCACGATTTCCAGCATGTCGGCATGACATCCGAAATAGACCGGATGGGTGTCGTCGATGGTCATCGACAGTTGGCCGCAGCGGTTGTATAGCCGAAGAGTTTTAGGCACGGTTTTCAAGGCCCAGTCCAGCAGCGATCGCGGGATTTTCACCAGCCCGGAGCCGCTTACGTCACAACCGGACTCCTTCAGCAATTTCAGGCTGCGATCGCCGCCCATCTGCATCCCCACCCGCTGCATTAAGTGCAACGCGGCCTCATGGATGCGCTCGATTTTCTCCCGGCTTAAAATGGAAAAGCCTATATTTCGCCTGGCATCAATGCCCATGGCCAACCTCTTTCCTGGAGTTGGACCCGGCCGGAAGGATGGCCGCCGGGTCCAAGCGGTCATTTCTGCGCTTGCTGGTTGAAGTAGACCCCCTCATTCAGATAATCAAGCATCTCGGCTTTGTTCAGATGCCCGATTCCAAGATCGTCAAGCGTATAGCCTTTTGCGTAAAAATCGGTTTCAGCCATGACGCTGGCCAGGCTGATCAGGGAATCGATCACCGGGGTGGCGACCCCGAACTTTTTCCCCAGCTCGTGGTAGACGTGGCATCCCACGGGAATATCTTCGGTGATATAGCGGTTTTGGATCGTGAAAGGACCCGTTCCATACTGGATGTAGTCATGCTCGTCGAAGGGGATTTCGTAATCCTTTCCCATATATTCCGGGCCCAGAATGTTTTCCCTGGAAAAAAACTGCCGTTTTTCGAATTCCTGGATGCCGACTCCCATGGCGGCGGCAAGCGCGCACTGTTCCTGATACAGGGCATATTGAACCCGGGAGATCGAAGGGCAGTAAGCATGGGAATAAATGGAGAAATCGTTTTTTTCATCTCCGAAAATTACTCCCCAATTTTCCATGACCCCCACGCCCAGGATGGTTCCCGGGCAATGCAGGACCGGGTTGACATTGGAAAAGCCGGTGTCCATAACCGTGTTGCCGCCTACGACCCCGTCTCCGCCGGTGATGGCGTCAAAGGCGCCGATATAGCGCGTAGAGGCCAGAAAAGCGTCCTGGTCGGTGGCGGGCAGGGCGGCTCCCCGCAGGGTGATGGCCCGGTAATAGGCGCGAATCCGCGGCAGAATCACCCCGCCTTTGATGTCCACCCGGCACCCGTACGGGGCGCTGGACCAGCCGCCGACCATCACCTGTTTCTGGCACCCGGCTTCCCGCATCATCTTGCGAAATAAAAGGGAGCCGTAATTGTCGGGAATGATATGGATGCACATCCCATCCTCGAGGGCGGGGATGAGTTTATCAAAAAACGGCCGGTGACCAAAGGTCGGGGTGCCCAAAATGATGATCCCGGCGCCCTCCACGGCGGTGGCCACGTCCGTGGTCACGCGGTCAAAGTGCGCCTGCCCGGAGCGTTCGAACCCGTAAAGGTTGAGCTGTTGCCCGTAGAAGGTGAGTCCCTGTTCCTTGATGCCGAAAAGGGAT
>JBJKSK010000415.1:0-3585 GCA_046704125.1 Desulfobacterales bacterium
CGCCTTGACCCGCGCGGTGTGGCGCAGGTCCGGATGGGTGAGGATCCAGACGTCATGGTGGCAGTGTCGGGGCAGATCCATCACCGCCTCCAGGCGCTTGTCGGCGTCGCCCACATAGTGGGGCAGAAAGGTCAATCCGAGGCCCTGGCGGGCAAGGTGGTAGAGGCCGGTGAGCTTGTCGCTGGTGGCGACGATGGCGTTTTCGCTGATACGCTTGCGCAGCCATTTGTCGGCCGGCAGACCGGCCAGGGCTTCGTTGGGAAGCAGGAAGCGATGCCCGGTAAAGTCCTCCGGCGTCCGCGGCCGACCGCTTTTTTCGATATACCCGGTGGTGGCGTAGAGACGCAAGATAATCGGCGCCAGCTTCCAGCCCACCATGTACTCCGGCTGGGTGTTGACCGCCGGGATGACAATATCGGCCTCGCGCTTGGTGAGGTTGGTATAGCGGGTCTTTATGTCCACGTCGATGCGGATGTCGCTGTAACGGGCCTTGAACCGCCGAATATAGGGCGGCAACCAGTAGTAACCGATGGTGTCGGTGGTGGAGATCTTCAGCGTGCCGCTCAGGCGGATATCCTTGCCCAACAGCGTGCGCTGGATGGCGTGCATCTCCTCCTCGACGGCCTGGACCCGCCGCAGGATCTCCTCACCGGCCTCGGTGAGCACATAGCCGGTTTTCAGGCGTTCGAACAGCCGCACGTCCATGCGCGCCTCGAGCGCATTGATGCGCCGGAAAACCGTCGAGTGATTGACCGCAAGGGCTTTAGCGGCGGCATTCAGGCTTCCCAGGGTAGCGACTTTGAGAAAGTAGTGGTAGTCGTTCCAGTCCATGGTGTTTTGCATAATTGCAATCCTGTCTTGCAAAATCAAGGAATTGAATTGCAATTAATCCAAACCCATCTTTCAAGTCAAGCCGAGAGTTCACAACTCCCGCAAACATCCTGAAACCACGATTCATAAGGAGACCATCATGAATAGGAACACCACTTCCCCATACGCGGCGCTGATTCTCCGTCTGTCCCTGGGCGGCATGTTTCTGGCCCATGCCGGGCTGAAGTACTTTGTCTTCACCCTGGCCGGTGCGGCCGGCTACTTCGGTTCGCTGGGACTGCCCCCCGCCCTGGCCTACGTGACTTTCTGTTTCGAACTGATCGTCGGCTTGTCCCTGGTGACCGGCACCCGGACCCGCCTGGCCGCACTGGTCGGCATTCCCATCCTGGCCGGCACGATCGTCTTTGTCCACGGTTCCAACGGCTGGGTCTTCTCCAACCCGGGCGGCGGCTGGGAGTATCCCGCTTTTCTGATCGCCGCCAGCCTGGCCCAAACGCTTCTGGGTGACGGCGCGTTCGCCCTGGGAAATGTGCTGGCCGGAAAGCGCCGCCAAAGCGCCCCGGCATTCCGGGCTGTGCCGGTCCACGATCCATCCAATTAGGTCGGATCCGGTAAGAGGCCCGCCATCGGCGTGACGTTTCATTCTTGGCAAAACAGAGGCAAACCCGATGAACCAGCCAACCTTATTTATTTCCCACGGCGCCCCCAACCTGGCGCTAAAGCCCCAGCACCCGGCCCACCGGTTTCTCAAAAACCTGGGCCGGGAGCTGGCCAGACCCGAGGCCGTGGTCGTCGTATCGGCCCACTGGAGTGCCAGGCAGCCGACGATCTCGGCCGTGGACCGCCATACCACGATCCACGATTTCGGCAACTTCGATCCGCGGCTGTTTGACATGCGCTACGAGCCGGCGGGCCACCCGGCCCTGACCGAATCCATCGCCGGCCTGCTGCGTCCCCTGGGCGAACCGGTGCGCCTGGCCGGCGACCGCGGCATCGATCACGGAGCCTGGATCCCTCTGTGTCTGATGTATCCCGGGGCCGACATACCGGTCGTGCTGGTGGCGGTCCAGCCCCAGGCCTCACCGGCCTACCACTACGCCCTGGGCCAGGCTCTGGCCCCGCTGCGCCGGCAGAACGTGCTGGTGATCGGCTCGGGCGGCCTGACCCACAACCTGGTGGGCCTGTCGCGCTACGACCACGACGACGCCCCGCCGGACTGGGTGGTCCGGTTCGCGGACTGGGTACAGGCGCGGGTGGCGGCCCGCGAGGTGGAAATGCTGGTCAACTATCGTCAGCAGGCTCCCTTTGCCAGGGAAAACCACCCCACCGAGGAGCATTTCCTGCCGTTTTTCGTGGCCATGGGCGCCGGCGGGCTGTCTGCCGCCGGACGGCGGCGGCATTCGAGCACCACTTACGGCACGGTGATGATGGATATGTACATGTTCAGCTAAACGGTGAACCGCGCCTGCTGCAATGTCCAGCGCATCGACCGGCAGTTTTCAGAAAAGTGATAAAGTGGTTGAATCCCGGCCGGCTTTTGTACTATAGACGTCAGCCCCGGTGCCGCGTGGATAATGCAGACAACCGCTCAAGTTGGTGTATTTCAAGCTATGGATACAATTCCTTTACTCTCCAGGCCAGGATTTGCCCGTGTCAGCATCAGCACTGAAAAACTGCTGAGACGATACGGGGTAAACTTTACGGTCCTGGTCATCACAGCGATTCTTGTGATTCTGTCTGTAATCTTCTCTTGCTCTGTTGTTAAGTACTTTCAAGGCTATATTGATCCCTTGACCGTTGGTATCTCCATTTCCGCACCTTCTTTGCTCGTTCCTCTCCCGGCAAAACTCATCCTGTCAATGTTTGCCCGATTGAAGAAGACAGAAGAGGAGCTTCAGGTAAGAAATATCGAATTGAAAGAGACATTGAACCAGGTCAAAACCCTCAGCGGGCTTCTCCCCATTTGCTGCTCTTGTAAGAAAATTCGTAACGACAAGGGATACTGGAATGACATCGTACAATATCTCAGTGACCATTCCGATCTGCTGTTCTCGCATAGTTTCTGCCCCGAATGCGCAAGAAAGCTTTATCCTGACCTGTTGATTGAATCAGCCAAACGCCCTGAAGCTTTGTGAAGCGTGCAACCATCAGCGCTCTGGTTTGGAAGGCCATGCAACCCATAAAAGGGTCAAGTCTGCTCTTGACTCATTAGGATGATGGTTGTAATGATTATTTGCGGCAAAACCACTGCGCATAGAATATCCCGCCGCCTGGTATCATGTGATGAATCGAGGCCCGCGCGGGGAACAGTCCTGAGTCCTGGGATCGGACCAAATTAACCTGTTGATATATTGATCGAAAGCCTGTAAATTCGATTTTAAAATAGTCTTGGCCATCTGGTTTGACGGTCAGAACGTGCGCTTTAACAGGCTATCGCAGATGACACGAGCCGACAGACATTTCATTCCAGGTCCATATCCGGCATCTGGCTCACCGTTTCTACAAGCGGGAGTTTCTACCGCAAAAGCCGCGGGGTCTGGTCTCCATTGTTGACAGAATATGGAAAAAGGAAAATAGAGACGCTCTCAAGTCGGTGAATCAATGGCGTCACCGCCCACATATGGCTTTATCCGATCTATTGACACCCAATCGGTTGCTTGACATATATTGGACCAACAAGAAGCAGGCTCCTGTCTTTTTGGCGGGATGAGAAACCCAACTGATTGAAAGCACGCTACAAATGGAACGGATGAA
>JBJKSK010000416.1:0-6459 GCA_046704125.1 Desulfobacterales bacterium
CCCCCATGATGATGGTCAGCACCGGAATCCCATATGGCGGAGTCATGAAGGGAATGGCGAAGTTGAAGTGAAACAGGCGGTCTGGGGCGGACAGATCGTTGATCCATCCGAAAAATGGCGCGTGCCGAAGCTCGATGGCTTCATAAAGCATCCGGTATAGCGCAAAAAAAACGGGAATCTGAACCACCATAGGCAGACATCCCCCCATGGGATTAACCTTGTATGTCTTGTACAAGGCCATGGTCTCCTGGTTCATCTTTTGTTTATCTCCCTTATATTTTTCACGGATCTCAGCCATGAGCGGAGCCAGTTTTTTCATGTCGTTCATGGACTTGTAGCTCTTGTTGCCCAAGGGCCATAGGATCACCTTGGTAAGAATCGTCAGGATAATGATGGCCACACCGTAGTTGGGAATAATGCCATATAAAAAGTTCATCAACCACAGACAGGGTTTTGCCAAGATATCGAACCAGCCGAAATAAATAGCGCGCTCCAGCCCGATGTTCAGTGCGCTGAGTATCTTGAGGCTTTTGGGCCCGAAATACACATGAAAGGCGAATTGTTGCTGTGCGCCCGGAGCCAGCGACTTGCCGGCACACACGTACTCGGAGCGCATCAGATGATCACCGATGATAGAAAGCCTCATCATCCCCTTGCCCTGAACTTTTGGGACCACACTGGTCATGAAGTAACGGCTCTCTAAAGCGATCCATCGAATGTCGCCCTCGTAGGTTCCCTTTTTGGCGATATCCTTGATGCTGATTTGTTTCAGGGAGTTTCCAACCAGCGCACTGGGTCCTTCGAAACCGTATCGGCTGGTTCCAGCCGGCTCTGGCCGGAGTAAATCCACATTGATCCCGTCCTGGAATGGCTGATGAGTGCCGTTGGTCACCGTTACCGTAAGGTTGATTAGGTAGCTCTTCGGGGAAAAGGAAAACCGTTTTTGCACAATCACCCCGTCGGGTGCACCATAGGTGAAAAGAATAGATTGTGGTTTTCCGTTCACCGTTACTCGATCCGCTTTGGTTTCAGTGACAAAACGCGCCATGTTCAACCCAGGCACTGCCTTGGAGGCAAATCGAGTCTGAAGGCTGCCTCCCGTAACGGTTTCGGGAACCAATTCCACTAGTGGTGAAGTTTTGGCAACGGTCTGTTTGTATTTTTTGAGCAAAAAGCTTTTAAATACGGCCCCGTTTTCGGAAATAGTCACTCGATACAGCGGAGTATCCACGATGATGGAACGGGCCGGTTTTGACAAAGGGACAGAAGGGACAACGGGGGCAGGAGAAACCACCGCTGCCTTTGGTTTCTGAACCGGCGGCGCACTTTTCTGGACTTCAGCGATGTGCTGTGCGCTTTTGGGAGCCTTGACAGCTTCCTTTTTTACAAAAAAAGTTTCCCACAGAAAAAAAACAAGAAAGGAGAGCGCAATGGCCAGTATCAGTTTGGCTTGTTCCATAGAAGGCTCCTAAGTACAACATCACGTGTACCGGGTCAAATAAGTTGATTGCAGGCGCGCAAGGATTGTGCGGGAAATGGGATAAAAAAGTTCGGTGTTCATCTGGTTTGAATGCGTAAGGCCCGAGAGGAAAAACAACCCTAAAAAAACCGAGGAGGGACATTTGGTACCGGATCGTAGCCACCCGGATGGAACGGATGACAGCGAAGAATCCGCTTTACGGCCAGAATCGATCCTTGTATCGCACCATGCCGGGTAACCGCTTGTAAGGCATATTCAGAACAAGTTGGATAGAAGCGGCAGGCAGGTCCCAAAAACGGAGATAGGATAAGCTGGTATGCGCGAATAAGGATCAGAAACGGCATAGACATGATTAATTTTCTGTTCACGATCCTCTCGGCATTCTATCAAATAGATTCATCAGAGCGGAGTTGATCCGATCCGTGGAGGCATCAGCAGTCTCTTTCTTGGCGATCAGGTTGATGTCCCAGATTCCGGAGATTCGACTCCGATTTTTTCGAAAGAATTCACGACAATGCCGCTTGATCCGATTACGGCACACCGCGTTGCCGACCTTTCGGGTCACGGTAATGCCAACTCGCACACGATCGGTTCTTCCGGGGAGATAAACCATTAAGAAGTAACCGTTGTGCAGCCGATAACCTGTTTTGGAAAGCTGCAAGAATCCGGAACGTTTCAGAATCCGGTCTGCTTTGGTAAGCAGCTGTTCTCCCATGGCATGCTGTGACGATTGCCCAGTAAGGGTTTCGGGTCCCCGGGCTCAAAAGCACCCCGGGCGCTTTGCCTTGGCCTCTTTTACAGAGCCAGTCGCTTTCTGCCTTTGGCGCGGCGTCGATTGATCAGTTTTCGTCCCTGCTTGGTCGACATCCTCTTGAGAAACCCGTGAGTTCTCGCACGCTTGAGTTTACTGGGCTGATATGTCCGTTTCATTGTTGATCACCTCAATCAAAGGTTGCTTTATCGTCGGAAAAACCCGACGAGGATAAAAAATTAAGAATCCTACTATTTAGCTAAATTTTTTTTTGGATGTCAAGGCTTATTCTTTTAGAATTTCAAAAATATCGAACTCTTCCATATGAAAATCGTGATTGGGGTAAACCACGATTTGTTTGCCGATTTTCCGTTCCAGGGAGAGAATCACATGGTTTTCCTCTCCGTGAAGCAAATCGGCGATTTCCGGATTGACGCGCAGCATGAAACGCTGGCCGACCATATCCTGAGCTTCCCTCAAAATTTCCCTGTAAATATTGTAACAAATCGTCTGCCTGGACACCAGGTAGCCCTCCCCCTCACAGTAAAAACAGGGTTCACAGAGCAGGCGAGTCAAGGGTTTACGGGTTCGTTTGCGGGTCATCTGGATCAGCCCCAGCTCGCTGATGGGCAAAGCATGGGTCTTGCTGCGGTCTTTTTTCAGCGCGTCCATCAGGGCGTTGAACACTTTTTCCTGGTTGCTTTTCTTGTCCATATCAATGAAGTCGATGATGATGATGCCTCCGATATCCCGCAGCCGGATTTGATAGGCAATCTCCTTGACAGCCTCCAGGTTGGTTTTCAGAATCGTTTCTTCCAAGTTGTGCTTGCCAACGTATCGGCCGGTGTTGACATCAATGGCCACAAGCGCTTCGGTCTGTTCGATGATGATGTAACCTCCTGATTTAAGCCAGACTTTGCGCTTTAAGGCTCGTGTGATGTCACCTTCCAGATTGTACAGGTCAAAAATCGGTTCCAGTCCGTCGTAGAACTCCACGGAGTCTTTGAGGCTTGGCATGAAAGACTCCAGAAAATCCAGAATCGCTTGATAACCCGTTCTGGAATCGATGACCAGCCTCTCGGCCTCGTGGGTGAGCAGATCTCTCACAGCCCGAAGCGCCAAAGACAATTCCTGGTGTATCAACGACGGCGTGGGTGCCGATGGGTATTTTTTCTGAATATTGTTCCAGAGGTTTTTTAAGAAAATCATCTCGCTTTCCAGCTTTTCCGGCTGGATACCCTCGGCGGCCGTACGTACGATATATCCCAGGCTGTCGCATCGCAGCGAGGATACGATCTTTTTGAGCCGGTCACGCTCGGTCTCGTCTTCGATGCGCCGGGAGATACCGATGTGCTCTGAGGTGGGCATGAGCACCAGAAACCGCCCGGGAAGCGAGATATGGGAAGTGACCCGAGCGCCTTTGGTTCCAATGGGTGCTTTTGCCACCTGAACCAGGATTTGCTGGCCTTCGGAGATCAAGTCTTCGATGGGCACGGCTCCCGGTCGATGGCTTCGCCCGCTCTCGGCGTTTTCTTCTTCGGTTATCGAACTGTCTTCAAAAAAGGTTTCAAACTCTTTGTGATTGTCCACGATCAGATCATTGACATAGATAAAGGCGGCCTGGCTCAACCCAATATCAATGAAGGCCGCCTGCATGCCCGGCAACACCCTCTGAATCCGACCCTTGTAGATGTTGCTGGCAATATCCGAGTCGTTCCGGCGTTCAACGAAAAGTTCAGCGATGGTCTCATCCTCGATGAGCGCCACCCGCGTCTCATGCTCGGCAACATTGATCACGAGTTTTTTATACATGTTTTTTTAGCGCTCCGTTGACAACCCGTAAAAATCATCATGAAATATAAGGATCTTATACCGGTTTGGCGTCGTTGTAAACGTCTGGAATTTCGGTTCCGTTCAATGGCGCATCGGCGAGTTTGAGCACCCGAAAGGTGTTGAGAACCTCAGCGTCACTGCCAAACACCGAGGCCATGATTTCCAGCGGCCGGACCATCGGCTCGCCGGACAGCCGCAGCTTCATTTCCAGGGTATCGGCACCAACGATCAAAATACTTGCCACGATCTGTTTAAGATCGACTTGTCGGATCTTGCCCTTTCGGTTGGTTCGACTCATGATCCACTCAGGCCGGGCCATGAACTTTTCCAAGAATCTCGGCTCGAAGCTCCCTTCAGAGCGCCAGATGCGATAGGTGATGTTTTGCTCTGTGCCCTGGTGCGCAGCCTTGGAATCCAGGCGGCAGTCTACGATACCAAGTCCTTTGGGCAGATGGGGGGTGAGGCGGCCCGCCACCGTCTCAGGGCGCAGAGGCTCAAAGACCGTCATGACCATGGTCTCGGCCTGGCTTTCCATCCCGATGGGCAACGGATCAGAAAACGAGAGCCTGGGCTTGGGATGAAATCCGTTGGAATAAACCAGGGGCAGAGCGGCCCGGCGCATCGCCCGAAGAAAAATGTTGGCCAGCTCCAGGTGTCCGAAAAAACGTGCATCACCCAATTTGGAAAAGGTCACTCGAAGCCGCTTGGTGTTGGCCAAAACGCGGTCAGGCGCCTCTGCACAGCCAGTGGGCAGAAGTCCGTTTTCAGAGTCAAAGACAACAGGGGCGACGTGTTGGAAGTCACAAACGCCGCATGACTGACATTGCCCCCAGCGGCAGTCTGTGGTGGATGTTCCGGCCAGTGCGCGGCGCCACTCTTGGATAAGAAACGCCTTGGTCACCCGGCTGTCGATATGATCCCATGCCAGCACTTGGTCCATGTCTCGAACCCGGGTGGTATAGCTCTCCAGATCGACGTCAGCGGCGGTGCAGGCCTTTTGCCAGAGCGAGAAATCGAACTGGTCGCTCCATCCATCGAAGCGGCAGCCCAGTTCCCAGGCCGTAACCAGCAATCGCGAAAGCCTGCGGTCACCGCGCGCAAAGAGTCCCTCAAGAGTGCTTACGCGGGGATCCTGCCATTTGAATTGAATCCCGGAACGGTGGCGGAAAATCGTCTGAAGCCGGTGCAATTTATCTTTGGAGGCTTGAAGCGACAGCTGACCGGCCCATTGAAAGGGCGTGTGGGGCTTGGGAATAAAGGTGGTTACGCTGACATTGAGCTTTCCTTTGCGCCCGGAGGGCCCCCGGATATGGCCAAGCGCTTCGGTGAGATCGACAAGGGCATCCAGATCCTCGTCGGTTTCGGTGGGAAGTCCGATCATGAAATACAGCTTGATGACCTGCCATCCAAGCCTGAAGGCATCCTGGACGGTTCCCACGATATCCTGAGCCGTGATATTTTTGTTGATGACATCTCGCAGCCTCTGACTGCCGGCTTCTGGAGCGATGGTAAAGCCGGTCTTTCGCACCTTTTGAATAAGTTGCATCAGCTGGGGCGTCAAGGTCCCGGCGCGAAGCGAGGGAAGCGAAACGGCAATGTGCTCCAATTGGCATCGGCCCATGAGCCCTTCCATGAGATCGACGATGCCGCCGTAATCCCCTGTGCTCAAAGAAAGCAGACTCAAGTCTTCATAACCGGTGGATGCCAAACAGCGTTTTGCCAGATCCAACAGTTGCGGCACGGATCGCTCCCGGACAGGCCGGTAGATGATTCCCGCCTGGCAGTACCGGCAGCCACGAGTGCATCCCCTGGCCACTTCGAGGCGCAGGCGGTCGTGCACCGGTTTTCCGAAGGGCAGAATCGGGGCATCGGGAAAGGATGCCTGATTCAGATCTCCGATAATGGCCCGTGTTACCCGGGTATAATCTGAAAATCGGGGCTTGACGCGTTGGATCCCCGGTCCATCAAATATCGGAGTGAAAAAAACCGGAATGTAGACACCCTCAATGTGAGACCACTTTCGCAGCAAATCGTTTTTATCGGTTTTACCATCTGCTTTCCAGGCCTTGAATACCCGGACCAGTTCGGGTACCACGGCCTCTCCGTCTCCGACGACGATGGCGTCGAAAAAGTCGGCAACGGGCTCGGGGTTGCAGGCACAAGGCCCCCCCGCGATGATCAGCGGAAACGTCAAATCCCGTGCGGCGGCCATAAAGGGGATGCCTGCCAGATCCAGGATGGTCAGGATGTTGGTGTAGTTGAGTTCATAAAGCAGACTAAAACCGATGATATCGAAATCTATTAGTCTATGTTTTGACTCCAAACTGACTATGGGCTGGCCCAGGCGGCGCATCCGGGCCTCCATGTCGATAGCTGGTGAAAATACCCGTTCGGC
>JBJKSK010000417.1:0-2653 GCA_046704125.1 Desulfobacterales bacterium
TCCGGCTCAAGGCCACGGTTTCAGAGTACCGCGGGGCGCTGCAGCTGGTGGTGCGCCAGATGGTGGCGGCCTTGGGGGAAAAAGTGGATCCGGGCGACTTTTTGCCCCGGACCTCCCGCCATGTGGAATCCATGCTTGAGCGGCTCAAAACGCTGACTCAAAACATCCGGACCCCACACATCCGGGCGTTGTTCGAGGCGATTTGGGCCGATAGCGATCTTGTGGAAGGATTCAAAACCGCTCCGGCGGCAAAGACGATGCATCATGCCTATATCGGCGGATTGCTGGAGCACAGTCTGTCCATGGCGCTGCTGACCGAAAAAATCGCCGGCCACTACTCCGGAGTCAAGGCCGATTTACTGCTGGCCGGCGCGATTTTACATGATATCGGAAAGATTCAAGAGTTTTCATACAACACGGTCATCGAATATTCCGATGCCGGACGGCTGCTTAGCCACATCGTGTTGGGTCTGTCCATGGTCGATGAAAAACTGGCTGCGGTTCCCGATTTCCCACCCGAGGAAGCGCTTTTGCTCAAGCATCTGATCGTCAGCCACCACGGCAGCCGGGAGTTTGGCTCCCCCGAGGTGCCAAAGACCATCGAGGCCGTCTTGCTCAACTACATTGACGAGATTGATTCCAAGGTCAACGGCATTCGGGACTTTATGGCTTCGGAGGAAACCGGGCAGCCTTGGACCTCGTATCATAAGCTTTTGGGGCGTCACTTTTACAAGGGCGGAAACGGCTCGTAGCATGTTTATCTCACTGGAAGGCATCGAAGGGGCGGGCAAAACCTCGCAGATTTCAGCTCTGGTGCATCGGCTCGAGGCCGGAAACCATCGCTGCGTGGTCACCCGGGAGCCCGGCGGCACGGTTATCGGAAAAAAGATCCGGGCCATCGTGCTTAACCCGGATCATCGGGCACTGGATCCGATGGCCGAACTGATGCTGTATGTCGCTGACCGTATTCAGCATCTCCGCCAGGTGATCGAGCCGGCCCTGGCCTCGGGGGCGACGGTGATCTGCGATCGATACATTGATGCCACCCTGGCCTATCAGGGCATGGCCAGAGGGCTTGGCCGGGATGTCATCGACGGTATCCATCGGATTGCCGTTGGCCCACGGAGGCCGGATCTGACCCTGTTGCTGGACTTGGATCCGGAATTGGGCCTTCGTCGCGCCTGGTCCGCCGTGGATAACGGAGGCCGCAGCGCAACCGAGACACGCTTCGAAAAAGAGCAGCTGGCCTTTCATCAGCGGGTGCGCGAAGGCTATCTCACCCTGGCCGCCGAGGCCCCCCAGCGCTTTCGGATCATCGATGCCAGCGGCAGTTTCCAGAGCGTGGCTGGCGCCATCGCGCAAGCCGTGACCGCCTTTCTTGACGGCGATTTTTCGGGTGGAAAGCGACCATGAACCATTGTGTGCTGGATGCCATCGGAAATACGCCACTGGTTGAAATCCGCCGGCTGAACCCCAACCCGAAAGTTCGGATTCTGGCCAAGCTTGAATACCTCAATCCAGGTGGGTCTATCAAGGATCGGGCGGCGCTGGCCATGATCGAGGCCGGAGAACGCAGCCAGACGCTGACCGCCGAAAAGACGGTGCTCGAGGCCACCTCGGGAAATACCGGTATCGGGCTGGCCCTGGTTTGCAGCATCAAGGGCTACCGGCTGATGTTGGCCATGTCCGAGGCTGCCAGCCAGGAGCGGCAGAAAATTCTCCGGGCACGGGGCGCGGAAATTTTGCTCACCCCGGGGCATCTGGGCACCGACGGGGCCATAGAGGAGGTCTACCGTCTGGCCAGACAGACGCCCGAGGCTTTTTTCGTGGCCGATCAATACAACAACCCGGCCAACTGGCAGGCCCACTACCACGGTACGGCCCCGGAGATATGGGCTCAGACCCAAGGCCAGATATCGACACTGGTGGCCACCATGGGCACCACCGGCACCTTGATGGGATTGTCGCGCAGGTTAAAGGAGTACAACCCCGACATTCACATTGTTGGCGTGGAGCCTTACCTGGGCCACAAGATCCAGGGTCTCAAGAATATGAAGGAGGCCTATTGCCCCGGAATCTTCGAAAAGGCTAGGCTGGACCGCAAAATAAATATCGACGACGAGGCCGCCTTTGACATGACCCGGCAGCTGGCCCGCAAGGAAGGCGTCTTTGTGGGCATGAGCAGCGGAGCCGCCATGGCCGTCGCCTGCCAGGTGGCCAAGGAAATGACCCATGGCGTGGTGGTGGTAATTTTTCCCGATGGCGGGGAACGGTACCTGAGTACGTCGCTGTTTACGGTCCGGGATCCGGTGAGTCTGCGCCTGCTAAACACCTACAGCCGGCAAAAAGAGCTCTTTGAACCCGTGGTGCCTGGAAAAGTTTCAGTGTATTCCTGCGGGCCTACGGTCAACACCCGGATTCAACTGGATCACTGTAGACGCTTTGTTTTCGCCGATCTGCTATGCCGGTATCTGGAGTATCGGGGATACCGTGTCACTCACGTGGTCAACATCACGGACATTGACGACAAAACCATCGCCGCCGCGCAGGCCGCCGGCCAGCCGCTGGAGGATTACACCCGATTTCACATCGATCAGTTTCACAAGGACCTTGCCGTGTTAAGGGTCACGCCCGCCGATGCTTAACCCCGGGC
>JBJKSK010000418.1:0-7889 GCA_046704125.1 Desulfobacterales bacterium
TTCTAAAAGGGGTCTGTGCCTTTCACACCCCGGAAACCCTGCGCGTCGAAATTACCGGTTGCCTGCCTGCCGGCGTGTTTGCCAAGGACGTGATCCTGTCGCTCATTGGCCGCATCGGGGTCAACGGAGCCACCAACAAGGTCATCGAATTTGCCGGCCCGGTGGTGGAATCCATGGACATGGCCTCCCGGATGACCCTGTGCAACATGGCCGTGGAGGCCGGGGCAACCAGCGGAATCTGTGCCGCCGATGCGGTTACGGTCGATTACCTGTGGCCGTTTATCGCCTCGCAGTACCCCGACAAGGCCGCTGCGCAAAGCGCCTTTGGCGCCTTTTGCCCCGACCCGGATGCCTCCTATGCCCAGGTGATCGTGCATGACATCTCGGATCTGGAACCCGTGGTCACCTTCGGCTTTAAACCCGACCAGGTCCGACCGGTCGCCGAGATGGCCGGCACCCCGGTGGATCAAGTCTACATCGGTTCGTGCACCAACGGCCGGATCGAGGATCTTCGGATAGCCGCCGGCATTTTAAAGGGAAAGCGCATTGACGCGCGGGTGCGGGCCATCGTTTCGCCGGCCACGCCCGCCATCTACCGAGACGCCCTGGCCGAGGGGATCATCGAAACGTTTCTGTCGGCCGGCTTCTGTGTGACCAACCCGACCTGCGGCGCCTGTCTGGGGATGAGCAACGGCGTGCTGGCAGAAGGGGAGGTCTGCGTAGCCACCACCAACCGCAATTTCAACGGGCGCATGGGAAAAGGCGGCACGGTGCACCTGGCCTCGCCGGCCACGGCCGCGGCCAGTGCCCTGGCCGGCGGGCTGGCCAATTCGCCGCTTTTTGCCGGCAAACCGGGTAAATGAAAGGGTTCTCGCTCAGGCGCCAAGCCCGCAGAGAATACACAGATTCTTTTCAATTTTTGAAAACCGTTTGAGGCGAATCATGAAAAATTTCAGTGGCCGTGTGCTGTTTCTGAACCGATCCGATATCAACACCGACGAGATCATTCCCGCCAAATACCTGACGGAAAACACCAAACAGGCCCTGGCACCGCACCTGCTCGAGGATCTGGTGCTCGATGGGTTTTCCCCGAAGCGGGATACGGATAAAAAGGCGGTGATCGTCGCCCGGGCCAATTTCGGCTGCGGCTCTTCCCGTGAGCATGCCCCCTGGGCCATGGAAGTCAACGGGATACATCTGGTCATTGCCGAAAGCTTTGCCCGGATTTTCCGCCAGAACATGTACAACTGCGGCATGATGGCCGTGGAGCTTTCTGCAAAGATCATCGACTCGCTCTTTGCCGATTTCTCCGGCAAAGACACCACCGTAACCACCGATCTCGAAAACAAGGTGTTTATCTTTTCCGCCGATGGCGCCACCCGGGAGGTTCCCTTTGCCCTGTCAGGCTTTGATCAGCAACTGGTGCTGGCCGGCGGCTGGCTGGAGTTTGCCGACGGCAGATATTGAGGTGATGTAAGGCCACCGGAACCCAGGGTTCATAACCCGAAAAAGCCCGGCTCGGCGAGCCGGGCTTTTTGTTCGACCGGATGTTCCCGTCCCAAAATGGTCTGCAAACGACATATAACGATCTGTTTAAATTCTACTTTTTCTTTGTGAAGCAAGCTTTCTCCCCGTGCCTGCAATGGCCATAGATTTTGGCTTTTGCGTATCGGCAAGCCGCCGCCGTGAAGCCAATTTCGAACTGCGAGAGGCGGCCATCTGCTTTTCCCGCACCGGGTTTGCCCGCAGCACGGAGGGAAACGACTCCGCCGTAGCGCACAGCGCGTCCTCATCGTCTATCAGGCCATCAAACAAGGATTTTTGCTCGATACCCGTTCGGGCCGCAAGGATGCTCAACATCTCTACGGCTTCGGGGCGAAGTTTGAACCTGGCACAAACCGATTCTTTGCCCATCAACTCGCCATACTTGCTCGATCGCAAGAATGAATCACTTCCATTTTCGATGATCATCGAATTTGATCCACAGGTCGCATCTCTCTATTACCAATATCCATAATACAACTATAAGTAATACACATTATAAATTCGTTAAACCTCGGCTTTAATAGTCTTGGTTGAAACACTTTCTCTCAAATACCTTCTATAATCCTGATAATATAATTTATTCAGTGTTTTTTAAGAAAAACTGGTAAAAATTGCCGGCTGGGCGGCTCTGGACTGTCCATGAACCGCTCATAGGTACGTTTTTAGATATTTTTTATCTAAAAATACAATATATTATGTTGGTTTTAAGAAAAGTTATACGGCCCTCTTGACAGCTCGCTTTATAGAATTACTGTTTATTTCAAATATTTTTAGTAATTCTTGATGCGGCGTGTCCACGATCACGATGCCTCAACTGGCCGCTCCGCAGGCCGATGTGAGGCGGATTGAACTCAGGCACGCCTGAAAATCATCTTTTAAACGAGAGGCCATTTACCCAACAGTGGAAAACAAAAAACACCAAATAAGGAGGAACGAGCCATGTTTGCAAGAAGACTGTTCAATTATCCGTCAGTGGGCTGGGAACATCCGTTTGCCGAATTGGATCGCATGTCCCGCCAGATGGACCGCTTGACCAGCGCCGTGTTCGGTCGACCGGTGATGCGCTGGACGGCGGCCAAGGTCTTTCCGGCAGTCAATATCACCGAAGACAAGGACAAATACTATGTCCGCGCCGAGCTTCCCGGAATCAATGCCGATGCGCTGGATATTCAAGTGCAGAACCGAAACCTGACCATCGCGGGCCAACGAACGATTGAACCGGAGGGCGAGAATGTCAGGTACCACCGCCGTGAGCGTGAACCGGGCAAGTTTTCACGGGTCATCAACCTGCCCGGAGACATCGATGCCGACAAGGTTGACGCCAAAATGGTCGATGGCATGTTGACGGTGGCCATCGCCAAATTGGAATCGTCTAAACCGAGACAGATTACGGTCAGTTAACCGCATTTTTATCGAAGGAGGGATGAAAAATGGCGTACTCCAAAGAACTTCAGGTCAAAGAAAAACAAGAGGTGACCAATCCTGTCGAGCAAACCAAACCGGGCCTGGTCTTCACACCGGATTTGGATATTTTCGAAGATAATCAAAATATTAGACTGCTGGCGGATATGCCCGGTGTAACCCCTGAGAATGTCAGGATCGACCTCAACGACAACGTCCTGAGCATTTCTGGTGAAGTCAAACCGTTTGAAGGCCAGAATGAATCAGAGGTACTCATCGAATTTGAGACCGGCCGATATTACCGGCAGTTCACTCTGTCCGAGGTGATCGATCAGAGCAAGATCGAAGCCAAGCACGAAAATGGGGTGCTGCGTCTGACCCTGCCCAAGGCGCAAAAGGCAATACCCCGGCAGATCACGGTAAGTGCCGGATAATCAAGGTGACTTGGAGACCCGGGCCGACTGGCATCGGGTCTCGAAGGGGTCTTGCCATAGCAATAGATATACCAAATGAGGGCTGATACTGCTGTAGCTGTAAAACCCCGGAAACCTACGGGTCGACACTTGACAAAAGGCCGTTGGCAAGTTGCGGATGCGGGTGCCCTAGTTTGGTCCGACCCCTCGGTCAGAGCGCATCGGCAGGCGGCGTCCGATTTACAGGGAGCGTCTCAATAACCGGGACAGTTCCCCGATAAAGCCGCGGCGGAAGGCCAGCACACACATCACGAAAATGGCGCCAATCACCACCGTCACCCATGATCCGATGGCGCTCAGTTCCGAGTGCAGCGTAACGACGGTAAAGGCCCCGACCAGGGGTCCCAGTACGGTGCCGAGCCCGCCGAGCAGGGTCATCAGCACCACCTCGCCGGAGGTATGCTTACAACTGGTACTGGTTGGTGGATGGATTAGCGGAAGAGAAATACAAAGTGCATTTGGCAAATTCTTCCACCATAAAGCAATATCAAGGCCTGAAACATACCGGCGACCAGTCGGAGCCTTCCCAAGAGAAACAATCGCATCGCGCCTCGCTTCGTCTATTGGACCCAGACTCCCGAGATGCATAGTAGGTTGCGTTTGGGCTCTAGTGACGGCGCACCGACTCGATGATCGTCACCTAGAACCCCTTCTGGCGTGAAGGTCGTGGCCGTGAGGTGACCGATGGCGTGAAACCCGAAATGCTTTTCCTGGGCTTTTTTGCATCGGGATTTATGGATCTGGTGTTCCCTATGCTCGCGATGACCGGACAGGAGACCTGGGAAAATGGCATTTGAAAAGTCACCAGGGTCATGTCCGGTCTTACCAGACAAATAACTTAGCCCGGCTCAAAGAGCCGGGCTAAGTTATTGATTTGGCGGAGAGAGAGGGATTCGAACCCTCGGTGCAGCTTGTCACCGCACACTCGCTTAGCAGGCGAGCGCCTTCAGCCTACTCGGCCATCTCTCCGGGGCTCGGAACGGCTTCCGGAATTTGATTCCGGCATGGCGGGGGCTGCCCCGATGCATTCCGTCAACTGTTGGATTATTTTGTCCGCGTTGCGTGTTCGGCTATTGCGTTTTGCCCAGATGGTCTAATTGTTTGACAATGTGAACGGCAAAATGAGCGGTTCGATGTTTCTGGCGGAGGGAGTAGGATTCGAACCCACGGAGCTTTGACACTCAACGGTTTTCAAGACCGCCGCCTTCAACCACTCGGCCATCCCTCCCGAAATGGAAAATCTTCTGTTATCATCTTCCATTTTTCAGGTCAATCCTTTTGTTCCATGAAATAACATGGGTGCAACGATTTTTGGTAGTTGACAGGTGCCATCTTTTGTGTTTTCCACAGCGGAATCAAAATGATGGTTAGAGACAACAGGCAACGGAGACGGGGATGCGACAAAAATATGTAATATCAAAACATGATGAAACAAATCAGTTAATTATTCAGGAATTTGCCGAACTCGACAAGGATATCTTGTCCATTATCGGTCAAGAGAGTTATGACGAGACAGCCATTGCCTCCGCCGTGCACATCGGCCCGGATGCCGTTGTGTCCCGGTTGCGGACCGTAAACCTCTTTCCCGTGGGCACCTATGCCTACCGGATTGCCGAGGCCGTCACGTCCCTTTATACCAACGGCGCGGACTTGCCGCTGGAAGTGGTTTGCGACGACCTGGAATTTCTCAACAAGGAAGGCAGTGCTCTCTTAGACATAGATGATGTCGAGGACGACAGCTCCGAGATCGACGATTTGCTCGATGAGGAATTTGAAAACGACGAGGAGTTCGAGGATGACTACGAGGAAAGCGATGAACTGTCAGGTATCAGTACATCCCTGAAAGTGGCCGATGACGAGCCTGCCGACGCAGATGAAGAACTGTAGCGTCGGACAATTGCATTGTGGTTCCAACGTCCTTATGAATGCGGCGGGGACTCGCCGGCCAGGGTTTCCTTGAACACCGGAGCGGATCGTGGTATGACTTGTCAAACATGCACCGGGTGATCTGGTCATCCAACGATTGGCAGTCAATTGCCGGCAAGGAGCATCGGCTCATGTGTTTAGCGATTCCCGCCAAAATTGTTTCCCTCCAATACCCGATAGCCACCATCGACGTGGACGGTGTTCAGCGAGAAGCCAGCGTGCTGCTGATCGAAGATGCGGCGGCAGGCGATTATGTGATCGTGCATGCCGGGTTTGCCATCCAGAAAATCGATGAGAGCGCGGCATTGGAGTCCCTGAAATATATTCGGGAAGCGGCAGCCATGGTCGATGGGCGTCCATGACATGCCGATGATGAATTCGGCAAATGGGCCCTGGAGGCTATGAATCCTGCGGTCGCCCGGAAAATCTCGGTCCGGGGCATCGTGCAGGGCGTCGGATTTCGCCCCTTCGTGTTTCAGTTGGCGCGGTCTCTGGGCCTTAGCGGCGAGGTGGCCAACACCGATTCGGGAGTGTCCATCCACCTGCAGGGGCCGCCTTGTCAAATCGAGGCTTTTTGCCACCAACTGGTTCAAAACAGCCCGCCGCTGGCCCGCATCACCGATATCCAACAGAGCCCGTCGGTCCTTGGCGATTATGCCACATTTCTCATCGCCTCGAGTCAATCGGGTCAGGCCAAGACGGCCTTGATCTCACCGGACACGGCCGTCTGCGAGGATTGCCTCAACGAGTTGTTTGATCCCGGGAATCGGCGGTATCACTATCCTTTCATCAACTGTACCAACTGCGGCCCCCGGTACACCATCATCGACGCGATTCCCTACGACCGGCCAAAGACATCCATGCGTCACTTCACCATGTGCGCCCGGTGCCAGGCCGAATACGACGATCCGGGAAACCGCCGCTTTCACGCTCAGCCCAACGCGTGTCCGGACTGCGGACCGCAGGTGATGCTCTGCGATGCCAAAGGCCGGACGGTTTCCGGCGCTGATCCCATCAAAAGCGCCGTGGCGCTGCTAAAATCCGGCTCTATCGTGGCCGTCAAGGGCCTGGGGGGATTTCACCTGGCAGCCGATGGGCAAAACGAGGCTGCGGTGCGCCGGCTTAGAGCACGCAAGCACCGGGAGGAAAAACCGTTTGCGATAATGGCACCGGATCTGGCGACAATGCAAAATTTCGCCCGCTTTTCCGAGGATGAGGCCAGGCTCCTGACCAGCATCCAGCGGCCCATCGTGCTGGTGAAAAAGCGCGATCCGGATCTCATGGCGCCATCGGTGTCACCGGAAAACCGGTATTTTGGCGTGATGCTTCCCTACACGCCGTTGCACTACCTGCTGCTGAAACACACGGGCTTTCAGGCCCTGGTGATGACCAGCGCCAATCGAAGCGAAGAGCCCATTGCCATCGCAAACGACGACGCCTTTGCCCGGCTGGCGGACATCACCGACTATCTTCTGGTGCACAACCGGGAAATCTACCTGCGAAGCGACGATTCCATCATGTGCCACACAGCCGGCGCCCCCCGGGTCATCCGGCGCTCCAGGGGCCTTGTGCCGGTGCCCATCTTTCTTGAAAAAGGGATCGAACCGGTTCTGGCCTGCGGCGGCGAGTTGAAAAACACGATTTGCCTCACCCGGGGCCATACGGCTTTTCTCAGCCAGCACATCGGGGATCTGGAAAACCTGTCCGCCGAGCAGTTTTTCCGGGAGACGGTAAGCCACATGAAGCGGATCCTCGACGTCAATCCCCGGATCGTGGCCCACGACCTTCATCCGGACTATCTATCCACCCGGTATGCCGACACGATATCCGGCGCCACGCGAATCGGCGTGCAGCACCATCACGCCCACATCGTCTCCTGTCTGGCCGAAAACCGCGTTGAAGGTCCGGTCATCGGCCTGGCCTTTGACGGCACCGGCTTTGGCGCCGACGGCAAGATCTGGGGCGGAGAGGTTCTGGTGGCCGATACGCGCGGCTTTGAACGCGTGGCCCATCTGGCCTACGTGCCCATGCCCGGATCGGCGGCAGCCATCCGGCAGCCCTGGCGCATGGCGGTAAGCTATCTGCTCGATGCCTTCGGGCCGGGCTTTGCCGACCAGGGGCTGACCTTGCTTGAAACCCTGGGGGAAAAGCCGGTTTCCGTGGCTTGCGCCATGATCCAAAACGGTATCAACGCCCCGGAAACATCCAGCCTGGGCCGGCTCTTTGACGGGGTGGCGGCCATTATCGGCCTGCATCCGCAGGTGGCCTTCGAGGGCCAGGCGGCCATGGCCTTGGAGAGCGTGGCCGCCCAAGAGGATCAAGACGATGACGGCTACGAATTTTTCTGGCAAAACAAAAACCCCCGGCTGATCCCGACAAGGCCCTTGATCCAGGCGGTCGTCAAGGATCTTTGCCGCCACGTGTCCCCTGCGGTGATCAGCGCCCGGTTTCACAAGACCCTGATTCGGCTGTTTACCGGGCTGTGCCGTGAGATCGGCAAGGAGCGCCGCCTGGACCGCATCGCGCTCTCCGGCGGGGTTTTCC
>JBJKSK010000419.1:0-5283 GCA_046704125.1 Desulfobacterales bacterium
CCGCTCAGATGGTGCGGACTTTTCTCCATATAACCGCCCATGCCGACCGCATCGAGTGCCCATTGGACCGTATTGTCCAGTTCTTTTCCGGTGACACGCATATTGATGGGCCCGTAGGCGACTTCCTGTCGCACCGTTGAATTGAAAAGCTGATCGTCCGGATCCTGAAAGACCATTCCGATTTTGGATCGTATCCGATAGAGATTTTTTCTCTCCACCGCAAGCCCGTCAACGAACACTTTCCCGGCCGATGCCCTGAAAAGGCCGTTAATAAGGCGAAACAGCGTCGATTTTCCGGCGCCGTTGGGCCCAATGACCGCCACTCGCTCGCCCCTGTCGATCTTTAGACTCACCTGGTGCAGCGCTTCGAATCCCCCGGGAAACGCATAGCTGACGGCCTGCATGTCGATCAAACTCATTATCGGTTTGGCCTCTATATTACATAGTTGAGTATCAGGGCGGCGGCGGGAAGCGTCATCAAAAGCAGCCCGATACGCAGCTCCGAGGTGGAAACCGGTCCAGTGAAATACAAAACTGCGGTGTTTTTCTCGTCAAAGCCCCTGGAGACCATCGCATGAAAAATTTTTACGCTCCGGTCAAGGGATTGCGAAATCACATAGCCGGCCACCTGTCCGGCAAGCCGGATCTTTTCGGTCCAGCCAAGCCTGCGCGTGGTCCGGCTCATCTGGGCATGTCGCATTTGTCCGGCCACATCGCTGATAATAAAGACATAGCGAAACATCATATCCGCCAGATCTATCATAATGCCCGGTATCTTTAAAACCCGCAGAGACTCCAGGATTTCCACCATGGGGGTACTGAAGGACAGGGTACCGACCATCGTCACGCTGGCCATGATTCGAAGCAGCATCAATACACCCAACTTCAGGCCATCCCCGTAAACGGCGAGGAAAAAGGGCCTGTGGCTCACCACCCAGAGAGGGGGGCCGCCGGCGGTAAAAAGCAGGCTTAACAACACCAGCCAAGCCACACCGAACGGAATGGCCAAGCG
The DNA here is from genome assembly GCA_046704125.1 of Desulfobacterales bacterium. GTDB lineage: Bacteria > Desulfobacterota > Desulfobacteria > Desulfobacterales > JBJKSK01 > JBJKSK01. The sequence goes on from JBJKSK010000419.1 coordinate 1,013, forward strand.
GCGCAAGAGAAACCGCCAAGGCAGGCCCAGGGTGGCAAATAGGATGACCGCCGCCAGCCACAAGGCAGCGGCCAGATACCAGTGGCGAACAACGGCGGAAACCACACAGCCGGTGAGAAAAAAAGCCGTTTTCACCCGACCGTCAAGCCCCCGTAAGACCGTGTTCGACTGGCCGACGGATTTGAAAAATTCCAGTGGAAGCGTCAAGGATTCCCCCGGCGGTGCGGCCTGCTTTCGCCGCTGTTTTCGGCCAGCGTTGTTTCCATCTCGGTTGAACCTTCCTCGAGCGGAGCCTTTCTTTTCCCAGCGGCCTTGCCAAACAGCTCGGTCCAGAGGTGACCCACGATCAGGCCGACGCAAAAATTGGCCACGGAAAATGCGCCGACCTGGGCGTCTCCGGGAAGATCAAGAAAGGGGTGCGCCGTGCTTCCGGATACCTTGGAAGCCATCTTGTTGACCGTGTCGTCGGTGCCTCCGGCTTGCATCCGATGATGGTCCATGTACTGGGCCGACAGAAAAATAAAGGCCAGCAAAATGAACATCACCGCCAGAACCGCTTTGGTGAATCCGTCAAAAAAGACAACGGGTGGGGCTTGCCCACGAGGTTCAGTTGACATAGCCAGCAGCTCCTTTCCCCGTTCGGCTATTGGCTGCAACGCCGGCCAGAAGGTCCGGTCGTCGGTTGACCATCACCTGGATGACCACCGCCGTAAACACCGCCTCCATAACCGCCAGGGGAATCTGGGTGGGGCCGTATCCCATGAAAAAAATCATCCACTGTTTAACCAGAGGCACATGCCCGTGAAGGCTTAGGGCAAGCTCCAAGGCGCTGACCAGATACGTCACGAGGTCTCCCATGAATCCCGCCAGGGCTCCGGCGAGCCAGATGGGCGAATGCAGGGCCCTGAAAAGCTTCCAGATGAAAAAACCTGCCAAACCGCCCGCTATCCCCATGGAAACCGTATTGGCCCCGATGGTCGTAATTCCGCCGTGTCCAAGAAATATTGCCTGGAAAAAAAGCACAATGGTGGAAATGACAACGGTGGCCCAGGGTCCTGCGATAATCGCCGCCAAAGGGGTGCCGCAAGGATGCGAACAGGACCCCGTCACGGGAACGGGCAGGTGCATTGACGAGATCACGAACACGGCAACGCCCACCATGGCCAGAAAGGGTTTATAGTACAAATTTTCTTGAACCCGCTTTTTGATTTCGCGGATGCCTGGGATGATCATGGCGGCGGTGATACCGTAGTAACCGACACAGGCCTGCGCCGATAAGATACCATCTTGGATGTGCATTTCATTTTTCCTTTTCCAGGGTCGAAATCTCTGATTTCGAGGAGAAAGTTTTCCTGCCCCACCGACTCGGGGCGAATCGTCCCCTTATGGTTGAACACGAGGCATAGATGCCTGACCCCTCTGAGCCTGCCCAGCCAGGGAGGGGCAATGCCTCAGAAGGTTGGATAGAGCCAAACTTGAGGGCAGACGTCCGGTAAAAGCGATGACAACTCCTCAACGGCCAGTTGGGCTCGCGCGGTGGCTGCCGGCGAGAAGGGTCGGACGGGGCGCTTTGACGTTTTATCCAAAGTAGTCTTTTCCGCAGCGGCAACGGCTTGGATTTAACCGGCAGGATCTTTGCTGGGATGGCCAAAGCCCTTTGAACGGGTCTTTCCGGCCATGCGGTGAAAAGCCGGCTAGGTCGACGCGGCTTTCCGGTAAAACATGGGATGGCGATAAACCGGCGTGATAACACCCTGGGTATTCCTTTCCTCGAAGGACTGGATTTCCGATGGGTATCCTGGCTCCCGGATCATCTTACTCACGACTCCTTCTCGTGGTTTCCCACAATGGTTTCACCCTCTGCTGTTGCACAGGGTGCGTCGCTTTTATTCCCGGTTACAGGGGCGGGACCGCTAGGGTTTTTCACCGTATTCCCCAGTCGAATACAAGTTGTAGGCTTGCATAAATCACCATACGGCCACGTTGTCAAGATGTTCAACGGCGACGATCCGGGAAACCCCTGTTTTTTCATTTAGCCGTGGAATACTGACTGGTTATTTGATAGAAGGGCTTCCATAAAAAGCGTCGTTTTATTATAGCATAGCTGAAAACTTCCGTTTCTGCCCATTATCGGTAGTTGGGAGAGGGATAGACTTTAAGGACATACCCTTTTCAAGCCGCATCTCACCAAGGATGAGGCCACCGAGCAGTTTGCCTTGACTCAAGAGAAGCGGGTTTTTCCGGTCAGGGCAAACCTCAACCGCAGAGGCGCCGATGGATCGTTGCCGGGAAAAGATCATTCACTGCCAAGCCGTGGAGGCAGCCAACCGCAGTCTTCCGGAATGGGCTGCCATTGTCAAAATCTCAGAAATTTTCAAGGCCCTGTCCGACCCCAGCCGGCTAAAAATCGTGTTGGCGCTAGATGCCTGCGAACTGTGCGTCTGTGACCTGTCAGCGGTCACCGGCTTGAGCGAGTCGGCGGTCTCCCATCAGCTTCGCACGCTGCGAAACATCAAGGTGGTTCAAAACCGCCGGGACGGCAAAATCGTCTTCTACCGTCTCGATGATGCCCATGTGGCGGCGCTGCTCCATCAAAGCCTGGCTCATGTCTGCGAACCGGAGCCAGTTCCATGATTTAGGCCCAATCCAGGGCAGGAGGAATCGAAGGGTTTGGCGTTCCAGAACGCCTTGGACTAAGCGGATCCTCTCGGTGATTCCCGGGAACCATCAAAAAAAGGGGAAGCCCTTTCGGGCGTCCCCTTTTTTTCGATGGTTGGAAATTAGCAGCCGTCTATGCCCGAACCTCTTCCTTGACACCGATGGCCATCTTGAAAAGAATCGTGAGAATCAAAAATCCAACGGCATAAACCCCGATGGTGATAATGACCTCGGGCACTGTGGGCACATACTCATTGATATGGTCCAACGCCGAGGGGACAAACCCTCCAGAGATCAGCCCAAGCCCCTTATCGATCCAGGTACCCAAAAACACCGCTATGCAGGCCACGGCCAGCACGGTTTCGTTTCGGCGGGTCGCCGGGTTGACTAGTAGCAAAATGGCCGTAACCATCAAAATGATGGAAGTCCACATCCAGGGAACCAGGACCCCATGGCCGTGCAAACCGACATAGAGGTATTCGAAGTGCCTCATATGCTCTGGAATCTGGCTGTAAAAAACCACGAACACCTCGCAAAGCAAAAAGAACACATTGAGGAGCAGCGCATAGCAAACGATCTTGGCCAGGCTCTGGATTTGCTCGATGCCCGGATCGAAGCTGGACACTTTCCGGACAAACAGGCAGAGCAAAATCAGAAAGGAGGGGCCGGCGGCAAAGGCCGACGCGAGAAACCGGGGAGCCAAAATGGCTGAGAGCCAGAAATCCCGGCCGGGCAGGCCGCAGTAGAGAAACGCGGTTACCGTGTGGATACTCACGGCCCAGGGAATCGACAGATAAATAAGGGGTTTGACCCAGTCGGGCGCAGGAACGCCGTTTCGCTCGGCTTCCAGGACCTGCCAACCAATGACAATGTTCAGCAGCAGATATCCGTTGAGCACGATCATGTCCCAAAACAAGATCGAATGCGGCGAGGGGTACAGCAACACATTGAAGGCACGCATCGGTTGCCCGAGGTCTGCGATGACAAACATCAGACACATGCTCACCGAGGCCACGGCGAGAAACTCACCGAGGATCGTGATTCGGCCAAAGGCCTTGTAGTTATGCAGATAGTAGGGAATCACCAGCATGACGGCAGAGGCCGCCACACCGACGAGAAAGGTGAACTGAGCGATGTAAAATCCCCAGGAGACGTCACGGCTCATTCCGGTGATACCGAGGCCAACGCCCAACTGATACAGGTACATTCCGCCCCCGACGCCGATGATGGCCAGCAGCGCCATTATCCAGGCGGTGTATCTCTTGCTTCCTTTAAAGGCTAATTCAAGCATAGCTACCCCTCTACCTCTAGACGATGTAGTAAACGTTTGGGCCGGTACCCAGCCTCTGTTTACGCCGAATGGTGTAGTTTTCAGACAACAGCTTCCGCACTTCAGACTTGGGATCCTCCAGATCGCCAAACACCAAGATCCCCTTGGAGGCTTCCACGCAGGCAGGCATCTGACCCACGGCCAGACGCTCCTCGCAGAAATTACATTTCTCCACCACTCCCCTCATCCGGGTGGGATATTTGGGGTTGAGATGCTTGATAAAGGGTCTTGGATCCACCCAGTTGAAGCTTCGCGACCCGTACGGGCACGCCGCTATGCAAAA
>JBJKSK010000420.1:0-2880 GCA_046704125.1 Desulfobacterales bacterium
GATCCGAGCTCACCAGCCGATATTCGGTGGCATCGGCGGCAAGGGGAAAAATCGACTGATACGCAAACGCAGCCATGTATTGGCCTCCTTTTTCTGCTTGAATAGCGAGCCTGTTTTGGTCACAGGGCCCCTTCTTTTTAGCTTCAAAACACCAAATTTCAGATTTTCACGAATCTGTGCCTATTGCAAGGGTTAGTTTTTTGCCGACCCTTGATTTCTGCCCCTTTTTTGCTCATAATGCCCGACGGAGTGTTTAACCCATGGATTTTGATTTTCTTTGAACCTTTATCAGGAGCCACGCCGATGACATCTTCTGAAACACTTTCCCTGGATGCCTTTTTATCCGACTGGCAAGACGGCCCCCAGCGGACCCGTGATGCGTTTGTACGGCTGAAAAACCTCCTCGAGACCCTCGAACAGGTCTCCCTGGATTTTGTGGCGCGCCCTGGCATCACCTGTTCCCTGCGCGCGCGCCACGACCTCCAGAAGAAACACGACCTGTTTGCCATGGTCGATGTCATCGACGACGACCCTTCCAATCGCTGGCTTTCCGTTTGTTTTTATGCGGATCTGGTCTCGGATCCCGACGGGCAGGGAGATTTCGTTCCAGGCGGTCTTCTGGGCGAAGATGCCTGCTGCTTTGACCTGGAAGCCTGGGACGATAGTCTGTTGGGCAATATCGAGCAGCGGCTGGGCGAGGCCGGCCGGGCGGCCGCCCTGGAAGGCTGAACCTTACCCCTTGAGCTGAGACCGCAAAAGCATCTGGCCGCTGCGCCAAATTGGCTAATCGGTAAAATCGCGGGCCGGCATTTCCACAGTCAGCGGGTCATTGTCCATCAGGCGCCGGGAAAGCCCCTCGATTTTGGGCAGCTCATAGGCAAAAAAATACCGGGCCGCAAACAGCTTGCCCTGGTAAAACGCCTGCTGCGCCTGCCCGGCGGCCCCGGCCAGCCCCCGTGCGGCCGCAACGGCCTGCAACAGCCACTGCCAGGCTATCGCCACGATGCCAAACAGCTCCAGGTACAGCGTCGCATCGGCCAGAAAGACCTCGGCGCCTTTTTTGCCGGCAAGTGCTACCAGATACGCGCTCACGGCATCCAGGCGGGTCAACGCCGCATCGAGACGCGCGGCCATGGCCCGGATTTCAGGCTGCCCGGCGGTTTCAGCCTTTTCTATGGCCGTGCGGACTTCCTCCCCAAAAAGGGCATAGGCTCTTCCCTGCTGCATGACGACCTTTCGGCCCAGCAGGTCCATGGCCTGGATGCCGGTGGTACCCTCATGAATGGCGTGGATGCGCATGTCCCGAAAGTGCTGCTCCACGGGAAAGTCCTCGCAGTAGCCATACCCCCCCAGGCACTGCAGGCCGGCACTGACCGAAAGCATTCCCATCTCCGAAGGATAGCTCTTGGCCACCGGCGTCAACAGATCCAGCAGCAGTTTATAGCGCGCCGCCTCAATCTCGGAAACCGCTTCGCACCGGTCCTGGTACCGGCAGCACTGCAAAAGCAGCCCCATCGATCCTTCCACCACGGCTTTCTGGAAAAGCAGCATCCGTTTGACATCGGCATGCTCGATGATGGGAACTTGGACCGCTGCCGGATTCCTGTCCATGATTTTCCGGCCCTGGAGACGATTTCGGCAGTAGTCCAGGGCTGCGTGATAGGATGCTGAAGCAATGGCGGCGGCCCCCAGCCCCACGCCCACACGCTCCTCGTTCATCATCTGGAACATGCAGGCCAGGCCCTGGTTGGCCGGCCCCACCAGCCAGCCCCGGCAGTCGCCCTTGTCTCCCAGGCTCAATTCGGTAATCGGCGCGCCCCGGTATCCCAGTTTGTGAAAGATCTGGGAAACGGTCACATCGTTTGCCACCAGACGCCCTGATTCATCCAACCGCTTTTTGGGCACCACAAAAAGCGAAATGCCCTTGACCCCGGCCGGCGCCCCCTCGATGCGGGCCAGCATCAAGTGTACGATGTTTTCCGCCCCGTCGTGATCGCCGGCCGAGATGAACACCTTCTGGCCCCGGATCAGAAAATACCCCCGGTCCGTGCCATGGGCGGCGGTGGCGATATCGGCCAGCGAGCTTCCCGCCTGGGGCTCGGTCAGGGCCATGGTCCCCTGCCAGCGGCCGGAAAGCATCTGTCGCAGGTAAATCTGCTTGAGCCTGTCATCGCCAAAGGAATGGATCAGCCGGGCCGCTCCGGTGGTAAGCCCCGGATAGACGCTGGCCGAATAGTTGGCCGCTGAAAAGATCAGGCTGCAGGCGTGAACCACGAGAAAAGGAAGCTGCTGGCCTTCGCTGCTTTCGGGAAAAGTAGCCCCGATCCAGCCGCCTCGACCGAATTCCTTGATGATCCCGGCCACCTTCGGGTGCACCTTTACCCGGCCATCGATAAAAGTCGGGGGCTTGCGGTCCATTTCCTCGAAAAGCGGGTGCAGCATCCGGCCAGCCAGGCTCATGGCCGCATCCAGCACCAGATCGAAGCTTTTGCGGTTGTGCTGGCAAAAATAGGGATGCGCGGTCAACGATTCGGCATCAAAGACTTCATAGAGAAGAAATTTCAGATTTCGCAAGCTGATAAATTTTCCGGCCATGTATCCTCCTCAACCGGCACGCCGGACGGCACACCCGGCGGCACAATGGTCACCGGTTTCCCGGCAACGCAAAAAACAGGACCTCATTTCTAAAAATAAAGCATATGATATGACAAAAATAAACCTGTCAATCCTTTCCCCGGCTCCCGGATGACGGCCCAGGCTTTTTGCGGGCATTGACTTTTGGCTTCGGCCTTGACATGAATCGGCGCAGCTCTTATTGTTAAAGAGCTTATGTTCATAACAAGCCACTGTCGAATCATTCAGGCTCACCAACGATTCCGT
>JBJKSK010000421.1:0-4827 GCA_046704125.1 Desulfobacterales bacterium
TGGGATTCCAAAAGAGTGTCGGTGATCGCCGCGCAGTTGACCGTGATAAAGGGGGCGTCTCTGCGGCGGCTATTGAAATGAATCGATCGGGCGATCAGTTCCTTTCCGGTCCCGCTTTCGCCCTGGATCAGCACCGTGGCCTCAGAGGGGGCCACCATGGCCAGCATCTCGATCATGTCTTTCATCACCGGGCTTTTACCGATAATGTTTCCCGTTTCAAAACCGGCCCGAAGCCGCCCCTTGAGCAGGCGGTTTTCCCGCTGGATGTCCAGATGCTGCCTGGCCCGTTGGAGGGTGTGTTTGAGCAGATCAAAATCCAACGGTTTGGTCAGATAATCATAGGCTCCGGCCTTGAGGGCCTCGACCGCGGATTGCACCGAAGAGTAGGCGGTCATGATCAGGATGGGAATCGCCGGGTTGTAGGCCCGGATCTGGCACAACGCTTCGATACCTCCCATGCCGGGCATGCGTACATCCATTAAAATCAGGTCAAAAACACGCTGTCTGGCCTGGTCGACAGCCTGCTGGCCGTCACTGGCGGTCTCCACCCGGTAATCCCAGCTTTGAACCAGGGTGCGCAGCGTGGTCAAATGCCCGGGATCGTCGTCCACGATCAAAATAAGCGGTTGGATATTATTCGTCATCGTCTCTTCCTTGATGGGTTTCCAGGACGCGGAAGCCATAGCGGCCCTTCTACGGGCTTACAGCGCGTATTGTTTGGCATTTTGGGTTAAATCGGGTCCAAAATCGTGCCGGATTCGGTCGGCAAGGTGATGGTAAACACGGTTTTTTGCCCTGGGGTGCTGCCCACGGAAATTCGTCCGCCGTGAGCTTCAATGACCTTTTGTACCACGGCCAGGCCCAGACCGGTTCCAGAGGCTTTGGTGGTAAAGTAGGGGTCGAAAATTTGGTTTAGATCCTGTGAGGCGATTCCGGCGCCGGTATCGGCCACCTCCACGCACACGGTCGAATCCGGGCCGTTTGAACAGGACACCGTCAAGGTTCCCCCGGGATCCATAGCCTCGATGGCATTCAGATAGAGATTGAGAAGACACTGGGAAAAGCGATCCGCGTCAAGTTGCGCCAAGATCTCGGTCTGCGGCATCCAGTTCACCAAAATGCCTTTGGCCCTCAGATCGGAATCCACCAATCGGAGACAATGACCGATGAGTTCGTTCAAGTCCACCTGCTGGGGTTTGAGATCCGAGGGCCGCGCAAATTCAAGCAGTTCGGTGACCACCCGGTTGAGCCGATCCACCTCGGAAATCATCACGTTGGCCGCCTCTTGATCCGGACTGTCCGAGGCAAATCGGCCGGCGAAATAACTAGCCATGCCTTTGATTGAGCTCAGCGGGTTTCGGATCTCGTGGGCCACACCAGCGGCCAGTCCGCCAATGGCGGCCAATTTTTCCTTGCGCCGCATCTGGTCCTGCAGTCGGCGCAGCTCGCCCAGGTCCCTGAAAATCAAGATATTCCCGACAAACCTCCCGTCTTCGTTGACAATTCTCGTGGCGCTGACGCTCACCGGCACCACGCGCCCCCCGGAAAAGGCACACTCCATTTCCTTTTCCACTACCGTGTGCCCCCGCTCCAACAGGGGCTGCAGCCCGCACCAGTGGGCCGGCAGCACCGCATCCGGATGTTTCCCCAGGGCCGTTGACAGGGAAACGCCGGTGATGCGTTCGGCGGCAGCATTAAAAACCGCGATGGCACCATCTCGGTCCGAGGCCACCAGTCCCACGGGAAGGTGAGAGACCACCTCATCGGCAAAGGCGCTGGTGTCCTTCAGGGAACGTTTGGCCAGCCGGTAGCTTTGCATCCAAAACAGCGATAGAAAGCCCCCAAAACCAAGCAGCACCAGGCTCGCGGAAATGATCAAGGTATTGCGGATGTCCTGGCGCCGAGCCTCGAGAAACGGGGCCACATCCAAGCCGATGAAAATCAGCTGTTTTCCGCTGCTTCCAACGGCAGGGAAACGCCAGTAATTGTTTCCTCCAGGAATCCTCGGCATCGGGGAAGGATTCATGATATGCCGGTTTCTCCCTGGACGCCACGGTCTTGAAAGGGGCCTAAAATACCGGTAAACTTCAAAGGCTTGGCGACCGTCGGCCAGTCTCGTCAACCGCCACTGTTCCCGGCTTTTCGTTTTGGGCGGCATCGAGGGCAGCGCTTCCCGGAACGGTTGACCGATTCGGCTCGGGTCCTCATCGGCCAGAATCTTCCCGTTGGCGTCGGTCACCACCAAGTACAGGATGCCGGGCTGACTTGCCGTTTCTTCCAGCAGACGCTGAGTCTGGACGTCGCCCCAGCGCTTGCCCATCATCCCGGTACGGGCCCCGGCCTCGAAGGCCTTGATCAGCGCCGCGCCTTTTTCCACCAGGATGCTGGACATGTAGCGCTTTTCACGGTTGATGTTGGCCACTGCCAGCACAATCACGATCACCAGCAAAATAGCGGCTGAGCCGATAATGATCCACGGGGACGGCAAAAATCGGGTCTTTCGGTGGTTTCCACTGGAGACCATGGGGTGCTTCCTTGGATGTTGCTGAGTGTTTTTGGGACACTTATCTCAAAAATACACAAGATCGGGTAAAATCGCCACACAATAATTACCACAACGGACTAAATCTCATCCGAGAAAAAAAGAGTTCTCAAGTGACGGAGCTTAAGTGGCTCCACCAGCCTACAAACTAAAACAGGCAGTCTACCTGAGTCGCCAATCGGAGTTTGGGCTGTAGGCACAGCTCACCGATTCAAAAATTCGGCACATGTTTTGCTTGTTAAATGTCGCAACACACAAAAATCCGTGTCATCAGCAGAAGGTCTTACGTGACCTGGCGGCTCCGGCGGGTTTTTCCCCGGAACGGGCGGATTTGGAGGAGGAGGCGATCTCCATGCTCATATGCTTGATCCTGGCCATTGTCATCTACGCGGCAATCAAAATAGTGGGAGCCGCCTCGGTGGATCGTTTCGGAACAGCCGCAGACCGGATGGATTCGCTCCAGATCCTGAAAATCCGATACGCTCGAGGAGAGATCAGTGAAGGGGAGTTTCTGAAAATGAAAGACACTCTAGATTAACACGAAAAAAACACCCTTATGAGAGCTGACCGGACGGCTGGCCTCCCTCTGGAGCCCAGCTATTGGTTTCAAGCTGTTGGCATCAGTTTAGATGCACCGTACGCATTTTCTCGTGCATCCGATTGGCCCGAAGGCAGAAGGCTTCCAGTTTGGCGTGGATCACCTGGGGAAAGGGGGAGCCGTCGCTTTCAATGGCCAGAAACGGCAGCTGATCCACGTCGGACAGCGTCGCCCTGAGCTTCGACCCTGGCCCGTTGGCCAACTTGACCGAGGCATTCATGGTATCACTGAGAATCGCCTCACTGAGCCGATTGGGCATACACCCGAAGGGCCCAATGGCGATCACGCCGCAGACATGGGAGGCCACCTCTTCCATGGCGCATCCAACGGTGAGAATCGCCTCGCCTTCCAACTCCGGCGAAATGAAAGCAGCGCCTTGTTCAATGATCGACTGGATGCGGACAGGAGCCGCATCGACCAGTCCGGAGGCCGATAGAATCGACTTGAGCCGCTTTTCTTCTCCGATCATGAACCGGCGCTTGAACAAATGCCCGATTTTTCCCGACAGCGTCAAAGGCGGGCTACCCATCCCGTTTTCGAGGAGATAATCCGTGTAGTGAATCCATTCAGCCACCGGCGAGCACACGGCGGCAAACCCCAATTCGGCCAGTTGTTCGGTGAGATGCCGTCGGGACAACGCGTCGCGACGCACAAAAATTTCCCCGGTAAGCAGCACCCGGGGTACCTCGGTGACCGGACGCTTCAAGGCAATCGTTTGAAAATAGGCGGCGGCTTGCGCCAGGGTGGTTTCCAGCTGATCTCCGGAGCCGTTTTCCAACGCCTTGAAGATACCCTGCAGCTGGTGGTTAAACCCCTGCATGGCCGAGCCGGGATCAACCGCATTGGTAAGAATCATGGCCCGGATGTCTTCGAGCACATCAGCGATCACCGTTGCCTGCCAGCCTTTTTTATGCAGGCCGTTTTCCAGCCCGGCGTAGGCATCGTCGGAACTCGGGGAAAACATGGCCACATCGGGCAGCTCGAGCCGTTTGACCAGATCCTGCATAAAAACATGATACTGTCCAAATCGGCAGGGGCCGCCTCCAGTGGGCATGAAATAGACCAGCACCTCGCCGTCTCGTTTTTCATGGCGAACGTAATCCAGCAGGATCCCAGTGGTCAGAATCAGGGGAAGACATTCCTTGCATGAGGTATTGGCCCGTCCCAGCTTCAAAATCGCCTCGTCTGATGGCCGATGGGCCTTGGCTCGAAACCCCGCGCCGCGAAAAACAGCGGCCAAGGCCTCGGAGGTGATTTGTCCCATGGAGGGGAAAAGCACCGTCACCCGATCATCGGTCATTGGAAGCGTATGCCCCGAGCTGGTGCGCACCTTCGGCAACTCGCCGTCAAACAAGGCGGCCGCGGGTACAAAGGCGCCGGCCGCAGGCCTAATGGATGCGGTGGATCTGTTTGATGAGGCGGCCACGATGTCCAGGAAAGCCTCGATGCGGGTTTCCAGCCCGGCATCGGCCGTGTGGCTGTCCAGCTCTAGCGTCAGCGAGGGCTTTTGTCCCATGATCGTCCTGAAATAGCCCAGGAGAAAGGAATCCGGTCCGCAGGAGAAATTGGTGATGTACACACCAAACAGCTGGGGATGGTCTTTTACCATGGCCGCGGCGCTGAGCACCTGTTGACCCATTCCCCAGTACATGTGGCGTTTGTTTTCCCGGTGTTCCAGGGACAAAAA
>JBJKSK010000422.1:0-3611 GCA_046704125.1 Desulfobacterales bacterium
GTGATGTACCGGGCCTCCATGGTGCCGTCTGCGCAATACTCGGAAAGCGCTTCCACAATGTGGGTCTGGGGCGTGATAGGGTAAGCCGACATCACCTGGACCCGGGCCAGCCGGACGGCTTCGGAAACCGCGTGGCTGCCTTCGAGAACCTCTTTCATGACGTTTCCTCCTCCAAGGCCATGGCGTTTCTGGGACACTCGGTCACGCAGATGCCGCATCCCTTGCAGTAATCGTAGTTGATCTGCCGGGTGGCCCCTGCGGTCACCGCCAGTTCCGGGCAGTAAAGCCGGCAGTTGTCGCAGTGGTTGCATAGCCCGCAGTTAAAACAGCGCCGCGCCTCGGCGCCCGCGGTCGCGTCGGAAAGCGTTTGATCGATTTCCGTAAAGGATCGGACCCGGTTTCCCATGGGGGCGACTTGAGCCACGGCCCTGGAAGACGGGATGAAGTAGTCGGTGTTGATCTCGGAAAACCGCACCACATGGGACAGCCGCTTCTTTCGGGTTCCGCCCAGGTAGCTTTCAAAGGAAAGCGCCGGCCCATTTCCCACCCGGCAGGACCCCAGCCGGCCGGCCACTTTCGAAACCCCTTCCGTCAACAAGGTGTCGATGGCCATGGCCGCGGTTTTCCCCGAGGCGATGGCGTCTGTCACGCTCTTGGTGTCCGTGGCCAGATCGCCGCCAAAAACCATGGGAGGCGGGCCGTCGGTCAACAGCGCAAAACCCAGATCCATTCCGGTATCGGGGTCTGCGGGCGGATGCTGCCAGGATTCAGCGGGTTCGGCGCCGATGGCGGTAAACAGATGATCGATGTGCATCTGGCGCAGATCGGTGGCATCGGCCACCACCCGGGCGCGGCCTGCAGAGGTCTTGCCGGCCACTTTCATCGGCTGGACGGCAAGTTGCAGTCCGGCGGCATTTTTTTTCACGGAAACCGGTGCGGCAAGTTCCATGATGGCCACGCCCTCGGCTTGAGCCATCTGAATTTCGCAGGCAAAGGCCGGCATGTCCTCCAGGCGTCGGCGATAGACGATGGTGGGCAGCACCCCGATGCGGACGAGGCTGCGGGCCACGTCAATGGCCGTGTTGCCGCCGCCGATAATCGCCGCCGTACCGGACAAGGGACTCTGGCTCTGTCGGCGAACCCTGGAAAGAAAGTCCAGGCCTTCAACGGCGAGTTCCCCTCCGGGGATTTGCAACCGAATGGGGCGGTTGTACCCGCAGCCGATAAATATCGCCGCATAGAGATCCCGGGCCTTTTCCATGAAATCGGCCTCGATGTGATGGTTGCATTTTATGTTCACACCGCAGTCTATAATGCGTTGGATTTCATGCTCCAGGACCGATGACGGCAGCCGGTAGCCGGGAATGGCCCAGCGCAGCATCCCGCCTGGAGCCTCGGAGGACTCGAAAATGACGCATTCATAGCCCAGCAGACGGAGAAACCATGCCGCGGAAAGCCCAGCCGGACCGGCTCCGACAATGGCCACCCGCTGGTTTTTGGCGGGCGCCGGCGAAATCCCGGGAGAGGTCTTTTCCGCGATGGCCCTGTCACCCAGAAACCGTTCCAGGTGGTGCACGGCGATGGCATCATCGAGTTTTTCTCTGTTGCAGGCCCCCTCGCAGGGGTGAAAGCATACCCGTCCGCAGACGGCCGGCAGCGGGTTTTCCATCAGGATCTGGCGCCAGGCACCGGCATGATCATGGGCGGCGGCCAGCATTTCGATGCGGGCGATGTCTTCGCCGGTGGGGCAAGCCGCGCTGCATGGCGCGGTTTTGTCACCATAAACGGGGCGAACAAAACGCCAGGTGCCGGTTTGGTTGACATCGGTAGAGATCCTGGAGCGGGCCACGAACATGGGCACGCACTCTGCAGTTTGTTTTGTTTCAGTCATGTCGATTCCTTGCTGCAATCATGGCTACAGAACACGGCGGCCTCAACAGGCCATCGTCACGAAATTGACCGAGGCAAAGGCTTGGCGGGCGGCGGCCACGTTCTGGTCGGTCTTGACCGGGACTTCCCGGCAGATGGCTTCGGCTACCGCCTCGATGGGAGGCATCTGAAGGCTTCGGGCAAAGGCGCCCAACATGGCCGTGTTGATCATGGGGTGGGTTTTGGTGCCCAGGCGGTAGCCCACGGCGATGTGGGTGGCATCCACCGTAGCCAGCCGGAAGCCGGCAAAGGGCCGCAGATCCTCGGGGGCACGGGCGGCATTGAGCAGAATCCAGCCGCCGGGCTTAAGCCCCCTGGTCACGTCCACGGTTTCCAGCAGCTTGGCGTCCTGGACAAGCACATGATCGGGGGTGTAGACGTTGCTGCGGACACGGATATTCCGGTCGTCGATTCTCAGATAGGCCTCCACCGGGGCTCCGCGGCGTTCCACGCCAAAAAGGGGAAAGGGGGGACTTTTTTTTTTTTTTTTTTTTTTTTCCTTGGCCAGCACAATGGAGGCCACGACGGTTCCCTGCCCCCCTCTTCCGTGAAATCGGATTTCCTGCATCATGTGACTTTCCTCTTGCAACGCGGTGGCCGCGAGTTTTTTGAAATGCATGTCTATTAACGCGGTGAAAAAGCCAAGTCAAGGGGGGCGTCAACCCAAGGGCAGGGTGATTAAAAATTGCGTTCCCTGTCCGGGCCGGCTATGGCAGGTGATCCGGCCCGCAAGGGTTTGGGTGACGAGGTTGTAGACGATGTGAAGCCCCAGACCGGTGCCGCCCTGTCCCCGTTTGGTGGTAAAAAACGGTTCGAAAAGCCTGGCCATGGCTTCGGGAGTCATTCCCCGGCCATTGTCTTTAAAGCAGATGGTAATCTGATCGCTGTCAGCGGTCACCTCGATGCGGATATGTCCCGCTTCGATGCCTTCCATGCCGTGGATCAGGGCGTTTATGAGTAAATTGGTGACAATCTGGGAAAAGGCACCGGGAAAACTGTCGACAAACAGCCTGTCGGGGCACTCGATGGTGATGCTATGGCCGGTGTGCTTGTATCGGGGCCGAAGGCTGAGCAGCACATCCTCGAGGCAGGTTTTGAGCTCAAAGCGCCTGCGTTGTTCACTGGACTGATCCACGGCAACCTGCTTGAAACTGTGGACCAGGTCGGCCGCCCGGCCAAGATTTTTCAGAATCGTGGCCGAGGCTTCCCGGGCTGTGGTCAGGTAGGCATCCAGCGCGGAGCGTTTGAGTTCCCCGGTCTGATAGTCGGAAACCAGATCCGTGGTCTTTTGATCCAGAAAACTGGCGGCAGTCACCGCCACTCCCACCGGGGTGTTGATTTCATGGGCCATGCCGGCTACCAGCCCGCCCAAGGCCACTAGCTTTTCAGACTGAACCAGCTGGTCCTGAGCTTGTTTCAGTTGGTGGAAAGATTCCTGTAAGGCGTTGTGGGCCTTTTGGAGCTTGGTGGTTCGCTCGGCGACCAGCTGCTCCAGGTTGTCCCGGTGCCGGGTCAGTTCCTGTTCGCTGAGGCGCAGGTGCTGTTCGACCTTTTTCCGACGGAAAATGTTGACCACCAGCAGCGAGATGATTCCCAGAAGCAGCATAAATGCGGCAATCATGGCCCAGATCTTTTGCCGGTGCAGGCTGTAAAAGGTTACCGGCCCGTCGACGATAATGCTT
>JBJKSK010000423.1:0-5868 GCA_046704125.1 Desulfobacterales bacterium
GTCTAAGATCGCCACGGGCATGTCGTTTTCAAACACGTCCAGCACCGTGGCCACCAGGTATCCGGCGTTTAACGCCACAGCCTCGCCCGGTTCCAGGTAGACGCCGACCCCGTAGCGTTGCTCAAAGGAATTGATCAGGTGGCACAGCCGCTCCAGGTCGTAATCGTGGCGGGTGATGTGATGACCTCCGCCGAAATTGACCCATTTCATGGCTGGCATGAACTCCCCGAACTTGGCCTCCACCTGGGCCAGGGTGCGATCCAGCGCGTCGGCGTTGTGCTCGCAAAGCGTGTGGAAGTGAAGCCCCTCGATTCCCTCGAGGGCATCGGGCTGGAACCGGCTGCGGGTAACCCCCAGGCGCGAGCCGGGCGCACAGGGGTCATAGAGGGCGACCTTGCCTTCCGAATGCTCCGGATTGATGCGGATGCCGCAGGAAACCGGCTTGCCCGCGCCGGCCACCCTGGCTTTGAACCGCCGCCACTGGGAAAAGGAATTGAAAACGATGTGATCCGACCAGCGCAAAAATGCTTCCAGGCTTTCATCCGAGTAGGCCACGGCAAAGGCGTGCACCTCGCCTGCAAATTCCTCTTTTCCCAACCTGGCCTCGTCTGGAGAACTAGCGCAAACCCCGTGCAGGGTTTCTGCCACCAGGTCAAAGACGCTGAACATGGCAAAGCCCTTTAGCGCCAGCAGGATCCGGCATCCGGTGCGCTGCTGGACGGCATCCAAAACGGCCAGGTTGCGGCGCAAGGCCCCTTTATCCAGTACGAAACACGGCGTGGGCACCTGCTCCAAATCCAGGGTCAGGTCCAGGGCTAAAGATGGATTTCGGTCCATGGCAGCCCGTGCTGATTGAGCGCCTGCATAAAGGGCGCGGGATCGAATTGCTCCATGTTCCAGACCCCCGGAGCCTTCCATGCGCCGGTGAGCATCATCTTGGCTCCGATCATGGCCGGAACCCCCGTGGTGTAGGAGATAGCCTGAGAGCGCACTTCCGCATAAGCCTTTTCATGGTCACAGATGTTATAGATGTAGTATTTCTTTTCCTGGCCGTTTTGAACCCCTCGAATCAGGCACCCGATGCAGGTTCGCCCCTTGGTCAGCGGCCCCAGAGAGCCGGGATCCGGCAGCAGGGCCTTTAGAAACTGCAAGGGGATGATGGGCCGGCCGTCAAACATCACCGGATCGATGCGGGTCATGCCGACATTTCCCAGCACCTCCAAATGCTTGAGGTAGTTGTCTGAAAACGTCATCCAAAACCGCGCCCGGCGAATCTCGGGAAAATGCCGGGTTAATGACTCCAGCTCTTCGTGGTACATGAGATAGATTTTGCGGGTACCGATGCCTTCCGGGAAATCGAAGGGTTTTACCACCGTCAGGGGATCGGTTTCCAGCCACCGGCCGTTTTCATAATAGCGGCCCCTGGCCGTGACTTCGCGGATGTTGATCTCGGGATTGAAGTTGGTGGCAAAGGCCTGGCCATGGTCTCCGGCGTTGCAGTCAATGATGTCCAGCTCATGAATTTCGTCGAAGTGCTGCTTTCTGGCCCACGCGGTAAAGACGTTGGTCACCCCGGGGTCAAACCCGCTTCCCAGAAGCGCCATGATCCCCCGCTGTTTGAAGCGCTGCTGGTAATCCCACTGCCACTTGTAGCAGAACCTGGCCTCGTCGCGGGGTTCATAATTGGCCGTGTCCAGGTAATCCACGCCGGTTTCCAGGCAGGCGTCCATGATCGATAGATCCTGGTAGGGCAAGGCTACGTTGAGCACCAAGTCGGGCTGAAACGAGCGGATCAGGGCCACGGTCTGAGCCGTGTCATCGGCATCCACCTGGGCGGTGCGGATCGGCCGGGACAGTTGAGCGGCAATGGCGTCGCACCTTTCCAGGGTTCGGCTGGACAAACAGATATCGGAAAACACTTCGGGAACCTGGGCGCACTTGTGGGCCACTACCTGACCGACACCTCCCGCGCCAATGATGAGCACTCTTGGCATATCAAGCTCCTTTATCTGGGGATACAAAACACCGCGGCACAAGGCCGATCAAGGACACGCGCGGCCGGTGCGCCATCGTTGCCGGAGGGCCCATGGCCCCTTAGCACCTTACTCCTAAAACCCTGCCCAAAAAACAAGAAATCGTTCCAGAAATTAAATTTCACAAATGATTTCTTCCTGCAGTCCAATAGACTACAGCCCGCTTTCTGAACTCCTGGCCATTTCATCGGCGGATTCGATTGCCTGTATTCATTTTCCCGCGCCAGCGGATCAGCCCTTCCTGGGTCACCGAGGCCACCAGGGTCCCCTGACGGGTGTAAATTTTGCCATGGCTCAGTCCTCTTGCCCTGCAGGCATTGGGGCTGTCCATGGCATAAAGCAACCAATCGTCCATGCGAAAGTCCCGGTGAAACCACATGGCGTGATCCAAGCTGGCCACCTGCATTTCCGGTTGCCAGAAGCTGTGGCCATGGGGATACAGAGAGGTAATCACCAATCCGAAGTCCGAGGCATAAGCCAGCAGGTATTGATGAGCGGCAAAATCATCCGGAATCGTATCGATGGCCTTGAACCACGTGTAGCGTATCGGTGGCCGCTTATCCGGGTAAAAAGGATCCATCGGTTCCACGGGCCGGATTTCGATGGGCTTTCGGCACAACAGTTTATCCCGAATCGAATCGGGGATTTTGGCCGAAATCTGCCTGGCCAATTCCAGTTCCGACGCAATACCTTCGGGGCCGGGCACGACCGGGGCCTTGTCGAAATGATCAAATCCGTCTTCGGCGATCTGGAAGGAAGCCGACATGCTGAAAATGGCTCTACCCTTCTGAACGGCCACTACCCGGCGAGTGGTGAAACTTTTGCCGTCGCGAATGCAGTCTACCGTATAGACGATGGGCCGGGTGGCATCTCCGGCTCTCAGGAAATAGGCATGCAGACTGTGTGCCCTTCGCTCCGGGGCGACCGTCTGGTAGGCGGCAGAAAGCGCCTGGCCCAACACCTGGCCTCCAAATACATTGCCGAAGCCCAGATCCTGGCTTTGACCGCGAAAAATATTTTCCTCGATGGGCTCGAGTTTCAGCAGCGTCAACAGTTCCTGCAGCACATTGCCCTCGGTACAGGCATCCATCTCAATCCTTTCTAGCGCTGGCTGCGCCCGCAATCCAAATATCGAACAGGTGTTATCGAGATCATCGGACGATGATTTATTTGAAGCTACTACCATGGACACGATAACAGAAGGTGTCAAGCCGTCTTTCACCCAACGGCTTCCCGACTGTTTGCCAAGTTCCCGAAGACCTGGAAGCTTCATGGGAAGCTATTTGACATCAAAGCCGTTTCATTCAATAATGGGCCAAGGAGAGTCCTCTCATGAACCGATTTGAGCCGCTTGGCTTACCCGAGCTCGCCTTTTTACTGCTTACCGCCGTTTTGACCTGCGCCTGTAGTCAGAAAACACCGTCTTTCAAGTGTACCGACCCCATCGGATGCGTCACCGTTTCACCGGGCCAGCCCATAGAAATCGGCGTGCTGCAATCCCTTTCGGGCGGTGTCGCGCCACTGGGTATCGAGCAGGTTCGAGGTATCCAACTGGCGATGGACGCGTGCCATAGTACGCTGTTGGGCCATCCCATCCGACTTCAGACGGAAGATACGGGCTGTACCCGAGAAGGGGGCGCCAACGCGGCCTTGAGAATCATCGCCGATCCCCAGATGGTTGCGATTTTGGGTACGACCTGTTCTTCAGCCGCGGCGGCTGTGTCCAAGGCCATGTCCGATGCCGGCTTGGCCATGGTGTCCGGAAACAACAGCGCCCCCTTTTTGACCAGCATCGGCGGAAAGCAGGCGCCGGATTGGCACCCGGGGTATTTTAGAACCGCCTGCAACGAGGAAACATCCGGAAAGGCCGCGGCCATCTATGCCTTTGAAACCCTCGGCGTCCGAAAAGCGGCTACCATCGACGACGGGGACATTTACACCCAGGGGTTGACCGAGGGGTTCGCACAGGCTTTCCGGAAACTGGGCGGACAAATCGTCCTGGACGCCACTGTGAACAAAGGCCAGGTACAAATGCATCCGGTGCTCACCGCGGTGCTTCAATCCAAGGCCCGATTGCTTTTTTTCCCCCTGTTTCAACCCGAAGGCGACCGGGTACTTCTACAGGCCAGGAAATTGCCGGGCTTTAAAGACATCGTGTTGATGAGCGATGGGGCTTTGATCGAAAGCTCCTTTATCGAAGCGGTCAAAAATCAGGCAAAAGGCATGTACTTCGTGGGGCCGGCCGCGCCTTCCGGGCAATCCGCAGCGAATCTCACCAGAGAATATGACGCCAGATTTCGGGTTGCCCCCACGACAAGCTACTATCTCTATGCCTATGATTCCGCCATGCTGCTGTTTCAAGCCATCCGGAAAGCCGCCGTCCGGGACGCCAAGGGAGGCCTTCATATCGGCCGCCAGGCCCTGCGCAATGCCCTTTATGCCACCCGCGGGTTTGCCGGCGTCACCGGCCCTTTGACCTGCGACAAATTCGGGGATTGCGCCCGGCCCGTGTTTAACGTGTTGAGGCTCGACGACCCGCGTGCCGGGCTAAGCGGGTTGCTATCCAACGTGGTGTTTACCTACAGCCCTAAAAAATAGTCCCAAGAACCAATTTGAATTACGGAAGACGTCCATGAAGGTTTACCGCCGTCTGTTGCATCGCCTGAGGGCCATGAGCATCACCACCAAGTTTGGACTTGGGATCGGGCTGTTGCTCTTTCTGATTGTAACGGTTGCGGCAACCAGTTACCTTTCCTTGACATGGGTCAGACATGGCGAAACGTTGATCCAAACCAGCATGGAAATTCGTCACCTGGTCCTGGAGATGGATCGCAGCATGGAAAAGGCCCGCCGCCTCAACGACGATTTTTTCCTGCAATATCCTCAAATTGGCCTCCAAAAGGCCCATGAACTGTATGCTCAGCCCTCGGTGCGCCAGACCGCCAGGGCGATTCAGTTTAGCCACGCGCTCAAAGCCCTGATTGCCCGATCCACGGTCAGTGAAAAACTGCGCAAGAGCCATACGGACATAAACCTGTATCTGGCTTCCGCCAAACGCTTTGCCGAAACCTCCATCCAGGCCGTAGAACTGGCCACCGAGTTGGCCACTCCGAAACAGGGGCTGGAAGTGCGACTCGATGAGCTGTTTTCCAGACTCCAAACCCAGGCCGCACCGGCGGACCAGGTGGCGCGTCTGTGCAACGAAATGAAAGCATTTGCGCAACAATACCTGATTACTCGAAAGCGCTTTTTGATGCAGTCGGCCTTTAACGTGGCATTTCAAATCCGCGAAAAAATAGCCAACAACCCATTTTTGAATAAAGAAAAGCAAGATCAAATCGGACTGCTGCTGGCGCAATGGGTTGCCACGGCCAAACAGATCCTGGGTGTCGATGTCGCCATCAAGGCCCATTTCCATGATTTTGCATTGCAGGCACTTACCGTCGAACCCGTTTCCAAGACCTTGATTCAGGTGGCACAGCAGCAGGTCACCCGCGCCCAGGAAGAAATTGGACGCGCTCGCGAGGCCGCCATCACTGTGATGGCGGCCGTCACCCTGGCCGGCTTGATATTGGCTGGCATAATCGCCCGCATGCTCAACGCCAGCATCACGCGGCGCGTCATCCTGCTGACCAAGTCGGCATCCCAGTTTCAAAGCGGAAAACTCGACGCGCTTGCCTTGGAGCAGGGACACGACGAATTGAGTCAACTGGGCCGCAGCTTCAACCTTATGGCCGGACGCATCCGGGCCGCCATCGACAACCTGGAGCAGCAAGTCAGGCAGCGCACCGCTGAACTGGCCGAAAGCGAGCGGCGGTTCCGGCAACTTTTTGTC
>JBJKSK010000424.1:0-2942 GCA_046704125.1 Desulfobacterales bacterium
GCGGGGCGATGGTCCGGCAAAGCGCCTCCTGAGCCGGGGTCACCGTGTGCCTGGAGACGCTGCCGCCGGCATGCACGTTGGAGCGGAATTCCCCCTCCTTGGGCATCCGGCGCATGGCCCCCAGGATCTTTCCGTTGAGCAGCAGGATGCGCACGTCCCCCTGGGTCTTGGCTTCCTCCAGATACTCCTGCACCATGATCGGCTCGCGGTCCGAATACCTGCGGCTGGCCTGGGTGTAGTAGTGGATCAGGGAAACGAGGTTTTCCCGGTCGCGCGTGCTCACCTTGATCACCCCTTCACCGCCGAAGCGCTGGAGGGGCTTGAGGATCATGGCGCCTCCGAAATTGTCGATGATTTTTTTCAGACGCTCCGGATCGCGGGACACGTGGGTTTCGGGGATGATGCCGGGAAAGTGCAGGGGGTAGAGCTTGCTGTTTCCCATCACCTGGCCGGTGGTGCTGTTGAGGATAAAGACCCTGTCTTCCACAGACGACAGAAACTCCATGGTCTGGTAGATCAGGGGCGGATTCTTGCGCAGGAAAAGGGCATCGAGCTCGCAGACGGTTTCAAAGATCCGCTCTTCTTTTTCCAGGCAGGCGATCAGGGCCTGCCAGTAGGTTTTCATGGGCATATCCGGCGCGACGGTGACGTTGTGCATCCGGGCCACCACCTGGTCTTTCCGGACGTAGATGTCATGAGGCTCGAGAAAATATACCGTGTGACCCCGCTGGTTGCACTCGTACATGAGCCAGCTGGTGGTTTCATACATAGGATCGATGGGTGCCAGCGGGTCCATGATAAAAGCGATTTTCATTTTTTCTCCTCGATGAGTCGGGTTGCCTCGGGCGCCGCGGACGGCCCCTGGGTCACCTTGTCGTGCAGGTGGCGGATGCGGGCGCTTAGCACCTTGCAGATTTCCAGGGCGATCTGGGGATATTCGCGCACCATCTCCTTGAACTCCGGTTTGGTCAGCACCAGCAGCCGGGACGGCTGCACGGCCGCCACGGAAGCCGTTCGGGGGATATCTTCAAACAGGGCCATTTCCCCGAAGTAATCCCCGGCGCCGATGCGGTCCAGCTCCAGCTGGCTGCCGTCGGCCTGGCGCTTGGTCACCGACACCTCCCCCTCGATCACCAGGTAGAGGGTGTCTCCCGGGTCGCCTTCCGTTATGATGACCCTGCCGGGTTCGAAAGGCTCTTCCCGGGTGACGGAGGCCACCGCGGCCAGCTCGGAAACGGGCAGCCCCTCGAATATGTCGATGCTCCTGAGCCGCAAAATGATATCGGGAAGGGTCAGGGTCTCCACCATAACATGTTCCTTTCTGGGTGTAAAATCCGACTCGGCCTCAGCCAGCTGCCGGGCCAGACGGCGCACGGGGCGATGCGGGGAAGACCGCAGCCGGGCCAGGGCCTCACGGGGCGCGTGTAGGGTTTCGGCCTCGGCGATCACGCCCAGGGTCAGACAGACCGTGAGCCAGTCGCTTCGTCCCAGAAGATGGGCGATGAGGTCGTCGCGGTCCTCGTGGCGCGGAATCGACCTGAACCGCCGCCGCCCTTGAGCCAGCACGGCTTTCCGGGAGCTTTCCTCGATCAGCGGCAGCAGCAGCACCGACAGGCGCCGGTCCACCAGGTTGTCCAGGGCCTCCGAGCTGTTGGCCCGCTGGCGGCGGTCCCCGGACATCAGCCCCCACCAGATGACGCGCAGCCGCCCCGTAGAGTCCTGGGCGGCCAGAACCCGCAGCACATTTTCGATCCGGGCTTCTTTCTGCTGGTCGAGGTGGCGCTCGAGCAGCTCCCGGCAGGCTCCACCGGGCAGCAGCTGGTCCACCTCCACGGCTTCGGCCAGGTATCGGTAGGCCCCTAAAATCTGGCTGCGCACAAAGCGAAACACGTCGACGGCCTTGATCTGAAGCCGGTCGAGGAGTTCAAACAGGTTTTTCCGGACCTCACGCTTGGCCGTATGCAGATGTTTGATCAGGGTTTTGCCGTCCTGAAACTCCGCGTCGGCGATATGATCGACGGCCATTCGGCGGATGTCTGCCACCGGGTCCCCCAGCAGCGAAATGACTTGCTCCAGGCTGTCTCGGCCGGAAATCTCATAGGCGCCAAGCGCCGCGGCGCGCACCGCGGGATCCGCATGGGTCAGATAGGGCTGGACCACCTCCCGGATGCGGCCCGGGTTGATTTGGTGCAGGGTCTTCAAGGCTTCCGGCACGAGCCGGCTTTGGCCGGAATCGGCCAGGATGGCCATCAGGGCCGGGGCAAAGGAGGCGTCCCGGGTCCGGCCGGCGGCGATCACGCCGGCTTCCCGGCAGGTCATATCGGCATCCGCCAACCAGGTGCCGATGGTTTGGTGAAGCGTTTCAGGATCTTGATCCGGCATCCCGGCCACCGCATGGGCGCGCACGGCCGCCACCGGATCGTTGAGGTAGGGTTGGCGGTCAAACCGCGCGGCGGTCTCCGGGGCCATGCGGTCTACGGCATCCAGCACGGCCAAGGTCAGCCCCGGATGCCCGGCACCGGCCAGCTCGGTCAAGACGGGCAGGGCTTGGGCGCCGGCCTGTCCGGATAACAGTCCCAGCAGGGCGATCTGTTGTTCCGGGAGCAGCGACCGGGCTTTTTTCACCAGGTGGGCATCCAGGCCGGGCACCTTGGTCTGGCGCAGCAGCCCGGCCAGCCAGAGGGCGTCCCGGGCGCCGGCCTTGTGGAAGGCGTCCAGCACGTGATCCTGGGTGCGCCGGTCATGGAACAGCTGGCCGATGTCTTTGGCCTCCAAAGACTTTAAATCCAGCTGGTTGCGTTGCATCAGATCCAGCAGGATGGCTGCGTAGATTCGTTTCAGGAGAAAGGGGGCCAGCAACCAGGCCACAACAAAAGGAAGGGCCACCAGGGACAGATTACGGGGGTGAAAGAAGCGGTCCGACAACAAGATAAGCCTCGAGC
>JBJKSK010000425.1:0-8730 GCA_046704125.1 Desulfobacterales bacterium
TAGCAATTGCACCAGTTGCGGATCGATACCCCGGCGCTGTAACCGCCCGACGGCATCAAAAAATTCGGATATCTCACTCATAACGGTATAAAGAAATTGTTCTTTCAATTCAATTTCTTGTGTCTTGACCCGTTTTTGCTGGCATACCCGCTTGAGCAGATGATCGCTAAGCTCCGTTTCGTCTTTGAGGTAGATCTCGTTTTTTCCCTTTCCCACCCGAAGCAGCGGGGGCTGAGCAATATAGAGAAATCCTCGGTCGATGATTTCTGGCATCTGCCGGTAAAAAAAAGTCAGCAGCAAGGTCCGGATGTGCGAGCCGTCCACGTCGGCGTCGGTCATGATGATGATCTTGTGGTACCGGGTTTTTTCCACATCATATTCTTCACTGCCAACCCCCGTGCCCAGGGCCGTGATGATGTTCTTTATTTCGTCGCTACGCAGAATCTTGTCGAATCGGGCCTTTTCCACGTTGAGAATCTTACCCTTGAGGGGTAAAATCGCCTGAAATTTCCGGTCCCGGCCCTGTTTGGCGCTGCCACCGGCCGAGTCCCCCTCCACGAGAAACAGTTCCCGCAGTGCCGGGTCCGAAGACTGACAGTCAGCCAGTTTTCCAGGCAGGCTGGAAACCATCAGGGCACCTTTGTTGCGGGCCAGATCTCGCGCTCGTTTGGCCGCATCCCGGGCCCTGGCCGCATCGATGGCTTTTTCCAGAATTTTTCGGGCCACGGCCGGGTTTTCTTCGAAAAAAACACTGAGCTTGTCGTTCACCAGAGATTCCACCAGTCCCTTGACCTCGCTGTTTCCCAACTTGGTCTTGGTCTGACCCTCGAACTGCGGAGTCTTGATGCGTACACTGACTACCGCCGTGAGCCCTTCCCGGACATCATCACCGCTGATCTTGGCCTTTAGGGTCTTGGGCAGGTTCCCGTTGGCCGCATACTGGTTGATGGTGCGGGTCAACCCGGCCTTGAAGCCGATGAGGTGAAAACCTCCCTCTATGGTGTTGATATTATTTGCAAAAGAAAATATTTTTTCTTTGTAGGTATCGTTATACTGAACCGCTACGTCGATTTGAACCTCGTTTTTGACCCCTTGAATAAAAATGGGTTCATGCACCGGTGTGGTGCGCTTATTCAAGTATTCCACAAAGGACAAGAGCCCACCTTCGTAGAAAAAATCATTTCGGCTGTCTGAACGTTCGTCATCAATGATGATCCGCAGGCCCTTGTTGAGAAAAGCCAGTTCCCGAAGCCTCCGACTCAAGGTTTCGAAATCGAAGTTGTCCGAATTGAGAATTTCTGTGTCCGGTTTGAAATGCACCTTGGTGCCATGTTTGTCGGTTTCTCCGACGACCACTAATTCGCTGGTTTTTTTCCCTCGGGCATAGCTCTGATGATAGATTTTACCCCCGGAGTATATTTCCAGCTCCAGTGTCATGGACAGGGCGTTGACCACCGATATGCCTACACCATGCAGGCCGCCGGATACCTTGTAAGAGGAATTGTCGAACTTGCCTCCGGCGTGCAGCTTGGTCATGACGACCTCGACGGCGGGAATTTTTTCCGTCTTGTGGATGCCCACGGGAATTCCACGGCCGTTGTCCTCTACACTGACCGAGTTATCCGCGTGAATCCATACCTGGATCAGATCACAAACCCCGGCCATGGATTCATCGATGCTGTTGTCTACGATTTCGTAGACCAGATGGTGAAGTCCCTCGACATCGACATTTCCGATATACATGGAAGGACGCTTGCGGACCGCTTCCAATCCTTCGAGGATCTTGATGTTGTCTTCAGTATAAGAAGTCGTCTCTAATATATTTTTATTCATATTTTCATCGGCATGATAACGCTAAAATAGCTTTTATCTTTTTCCCCTTCGATGTGGCAGGGTTTGCCGGCATCGACGATGTTGAGGATGATCCGCTCATCCTCGATCACACTGAGGGTATCGATAAAAAACTTCGGGTTAAAGGCCACCTCGATAGGCTCTCCGGAAAAGTCGATGAGCATATCCTCCTTGGACTCGCCAAGATCGGGGTTGGTGGCCACGATTTTGAGTTTCCCGTTTTCAAAATAAAACAAAACACTGCGGTATTGCTCTGAAGAGAGAATGGACATGCGCTTGAGCACCATGAGAAACGCCTGTCGATCCACGGTGATATCACAGCCGCCTTTTTTGGCGACAATATCCTGGTATCGGGGAAAATCGCCTTCAAAAAGCCGGATGACAAAGCTTTCTTCGTTTTTCTTGACGACAAAATAGATATCCATCACTCCGACTTGGGCCATGCCCTCGTCATCGAGAAATTTGCTGATTTCAAGCAGACCCTTTTTAGGGATAAGCACCGCTGGTGTCTCGGGAAGGGCTTGCCCCGATTCATAGCGGTGTTCGACCAGAGAAAGGCGATTGCCGTCCGTGGAAACCATCTTTATCCATTGATCCGCGTCGGAGCGAATCACCTCGAAATAGCTTCCCTTGACGTGGGGTCGTTTGTCCTCGCCGGCGCCCTGAATGATGCTTGTCTTGTCGATCATCTGCTTGAGGATCTTCGCCTCGATATTGAAAAACGGCACATCTTCGAGAAAGGGGGATTCGGGAAAATCTTCCGGATTCATCCCCACAATATTATATTGGACCTTTTGATTTCCTATTTCGATCCAGCGGTTTTCCACCTCGTTGATCAAAATATCATCGCTTGGAAAATTTCTTATGATTTCAAATAATTTTCTAGAATTAATAGCAATGGCCCCTTCGGTTTCTACGGCAGCGGGATAACTGCCTTCAAAACCGGTTTCCATGTCCGTGGCCGTCAGGATAATCCGGGATCCGGCCGATCGCAGCAACACGGTTTCGGTGATCGCCAGGCTGCTTTTTCGGCCGGTCAACCCCTGAACTTTGGACAACACTTCAAGTATGTCGTTTCTGTGGATGGTAAATTTCATCAGTTTCCCTCTGGCTAATATAAAACCATGGATATCGGAATCTTACTGTATTACCCGGATTCGGCGATCCATTGTCTGATCTGGGTAATCACCGGCGGCCAGGCATCGGAAATGCGAATCTCAATAAATCGTTTGAAAACGGCATCCACCAAAGAAAACACTTTTTCATATAGATAGACTTTTTCAAGCACGGCGCCTTCGATATCATCACTGCTTTCCACCGCTCCGGTATCCGGCACCTTGAGGTTGGTGATGTGCAGGCTTTCCCCCTTTAGGGTGAATTGCCATTGGTGGTCGCCGGAACGGTAGCCAAGGTTCATTTCCACCACACCCGCGCCTTTTTTCAGAGCCATCATTCCCTCTTCGAGCCCTGGTTCGTCGCCTTTGATGGTAACCGTTTCCACGGTATCCTGGCTCCGGTTTTCCAGAACCAGACGGTTGCCAAATTCCAAGGCGACAAAGTCTTTAGTCAAACCGGCAAGGTCATCGGGATGATTTTCGATGACATACCAAAGCCACGTAAGAAATTCGCAACCCAGAAATCCATAGCGATTGTAGGCAACGGAAACGTCAAGCATGAATTACTCCGAAAAATGAGCTGGCATGAGTTTGCTGAGCACGTCGCGTTGGGAATCCGACAGCCCAAAGGTCAAATCAGCCACGGTGTAGGGAAACAACCGGATCAGGTGGAGCTTAAAAGATTTTCCGAACAACGTTTCCAGTTCCTCATTAGCTGTCTTCTGGGTGGAAAAAAACCAAACCAGGCTTTCTTCGTAGCTCCAGATCAGATCGTAGATATGGGGTGTGGCCGGAATTCGAAGACTGAGGTTTTCCACCACCTTGTCTCGAATCATTTTTTTTTCGTTTCGTGCCAAATGGCTACGGCCTGTCTCGGTAAGTTGCTTGGCCGCTTCGATCGTATACAGTTTTTGAACGACCTTGGAGGGAATCGATTTTTTATCGATTCTCAGAGAAAACAAAAAATAGGTTGCCAAAGAAAATGAAGAACCCGAAAAATCGGGCGCAAACGGTTTTTCAAAAGACGTCCAACCGGCTGAATGTTCAAGAGGTTCACCGTCAATATCTTGGATGGTCTGGCTTTTAAGCCCGGAGGCAACCGTTTCCATCACCGGTTCTTCAAGCCGGCCTTCCACCCGGTAACGGGTGACTGAAATATTGGATGACAATATGCCCATGAGGTATACTCGACTCCACGGTGGCCAGAACTGGCCGTCCGGTGTTTTCCCACGATTTATAAACCTTATCAATATAAGCGATTTCGGCTTAAATGACAAGGACGTTTTTGCATTCGCCAGGACTTTGAAAGGCTTGCCAAAGCCTTCCGATGAAACAGATTCAGGCTGATCTGGGCTTGTGAATTCTTTTTATATCCTTTAACTATAAATCTTCATCATGTTAAGAACTGTCAATAACCCCAATAAAAATATAATATATTGGTTTTATAAATAAAATATTAGTATCAAACTGTCTATGAACCATATTACAGGCAGATGGTTCAATGGTACTTATACACCGGGCCCGGCGTTTTGTTTAGAATCTGACGGTTTTTGACATTTCATGGACCTGTTATTGACTGGGTTTTCGACAACAGAAAAGGCGCTTTGAACCCGATATGAAATTTATTGCCGACCTGCATATTCATTCCCGGTTTTCCATGGCGACATCTAAAAACCTCGACCTGGAACACCTGCATCAAGCCGCCCAGCTCAAGGGGATAACGGTGGTACCCACCGGAGATGCCACGCATCCAGGATGGATGGCGGAAATTTCCGAAAAACTGGTTGCTGCGGAGCCAGGGCTTTATCGGTTGAGAGACGAACTGGCCGCTGTCTGTGATCAGCACGTTCCTGAGCGTTGCCGTAGGCCGGTGCGGTTTGCCCTGGTATCGGAAATCAGCAATATATACAAGAAAGGCGGCACAACCCGGAAAAACCATAATCTGGTTTTTCTTCCCGACCTGGATGCGGCACGTCGATTCAATGCTCGTTTGGATCAAATTGGAAACATTCGCTCTGACGGCCGTCCGATCCTTGGGTTGGATGCGAGAAACCTGCTTGAAATTTTGCTGGACACCGATGATCGGGGTTTTCTGGTTCCGGCTCATATCTGGACGCCATGGTTTTCCCTGTTTGGGTCAAAAAGTGGTTTTGATAGCATTTATGAATGTTTTGAGGATCTCACATCATATATTTTTGCCGTGGAAACCGGGCTGTCATCGGATCCGGCCATGAACTGGCGCGTAGGCCAACTCGACGGGCTTGCATTGATTTCCAACTCCGACGCCCATTCGCCCATGAATCTGGGCCGGGAGGCCAATCTTTTCGATACTCAACTTTCCCTCCCGGCAATGCGCTCGGCTTTGCAAGCCGGCGATGCCAAGACCTTTTTGGGAACGTTTGAATTTTTTCCCGAGGAGGGAAAATATCACGCCGACGGGCACCGGAAATGCGGTGTTTGCTTCACGCCGCAGCAGACTATGGCTGCCGGTGAAATTTGTCCGGTATGCGGAAAGCCATTGACCGTCGGTGTTCTTTATCGGGTGAGCCAGCTGGCCCAACGGTCTGAAGGTTATCACCCTGTGGACCGGCCTCCATACTTCAGTCTGATTCCGCTCAGAGAGATTCTCGCCGAGGTTTTTCAAGTAGGCCCCAACAGCAAAAAAGTCCTCGGTCATTATCAGGAATTGTTGTCCCGCCTGGGACCGGAATGCGAAATACTCCACCATTTGCCTTTGTAACTTTTTGAAACGGCCGGACAACCTTTGTTGGCGTAAGCCATCGACCGGGTCCGAAAGCAACGGGTCCGTATCGCGCCGGGATATGATGGCGATTATGGCACCATCCACATTTTTCAACCTGGTGAACGACGGGCTCTGATGGGTCAGCAATCGCTTTTTTTGATGCCGGAAAACCCCAAAAAAGGAAGTGATTCGAAGTCATTTCCGCAAACCTGCGAAACCAGGGTTTTACAGCGCAGTTTCTCTGCCAGTTATCATACCCGTCTCAATTCGGCGCAGCAAACCGTCGTTGACCACGGTCGGGGGCCGTTGATTATCATAGCTGGTCCGGGAACGGGAAAAACCCATACCCTGGCGTGCCGTATTGCGCGCTTGATTTCATCGGGTCAAGCTTTGCCGCAACAGGTACTGGCCATAACCTTTACCAACAAGGCCGCCCAGCAGATGCGCGAGCGGATCGCAGGGCTTCTGGCCAAAGCAGCAACGCTGCCATTGGTGACCACGTTTCACGGGTTGTGTTTTGCCTGGCTCAAAGAAATGAGTTCGAATCCTCCATCTGGAATCGTTGATGATGCGAATCAATTGGCGATTTTAAAAGAGGTTATTTTAAAAACTACCCCTGCCTGCACGGCTCCGGAAGTGCTGTTGTCCGGCATCGCGCGGGCCAAGCAGCATCTTCTGGGTATAGAAGATGATCTGACCCAGGTTACCGGATCTTTGGATAGGGCTTCGTTTCGGCAGGTGTATGCCGCCTATGAGCAGTATCTGGCCGAGTTGAATCTGTGTGATTTCGAGGACTTGATTTTCAAAGTGGTCACCCTTCTCGAAGCCGACTCAATCCGGCGCGAAACTTACCGGAAACGGTTTCCGTATCTGTTTGTGGATGAATACCAGGATCTCAATTACGGCCAGTATCGGCTGGTCAGAGCCCTGGCGCCTCCGGATGCCGATATTTGCGTTATCGGCGATCCGGATCAGGCCATTTACGGTTTTCGCGGATCTGACCCGAGATACTTTCAGTCTTTTTTTCATGACTATCCGCAAGCGGGCTGCATTCAACTGACGCAGAATTATCGCTCCGTGCAGACGATTCTGGATGCCGCCTATCAAATGATCAGCGCCGGTGAAACGGTTCGGGCGCCGTTAAGCGCTGTAAAATCCGGGGCAGCGCCCATCGAACTAATGGTTAGCGACACGGAACACGATGAAGCCGAGGCCATCGCAAGAGCAGTGGAAATCCTGGTGGGAGGAACGGGATATCACGATATCGATACCGGGAAAGTGGCTGGTTTACCGGATACCCCGGTGTCTTTTTCGGATATTGCCGTGTTATTTCGCACTCGGGATCAAGCCCGGTTGATCGAGGAAACTTTTCAGCGCCGTGGCATTCCCTGCCAGATTGCCGGCAAGCAGGATTTTTTTGACGGGCCCGGCATTCGGGAACGGATTTCGTGGTTGAGGCTTTCCGAGTCAATGGCCACCTTTGAAGACATAGAAAGGGTGTGGCCACTGCTTGCAGGAAAAAGCAATCCGTTGCGGTTCAAGCAGATTCGTCAGTGGGCTGCCGTTCGAGGTCTGGCGGCCCATGTTTTGTTGACCGACGGTGTTTTGGCCCAAGGTTTGGATCTGGATGAAAACAGCCGGCGGGAACTGGAACGGGCCATTGCGGCTATGGCCGATCTGGTGAAAGCCTGCCAACTAAAGCAAGTGGAGGAAAAACTGGTCCTTTTGGGGAATCGTATTCCCCCCAAAAAAACGGCTGCCCAAAAGGAGGCCGAAGCTCGGCTGATGGAATCCGCCCGGGCCTTTGGAACAGACACGTCAGGGTTTCTGCATTTTGTTTCGATGCAAACCGATGTCGACATCTTGCAGTCCAGTGTGGAAAAAGTGGCCCTGATGACCATGCACGCGGCCAAGGGATTGGAATTTTCCGCTGTCTTTGTCGCCGGTTGTGAACAGGACCGAATCCCCTTTCGCCGCCGGCCCGATGCGCCCATCGACAACGATGAGGAAAGACGTCTTTTTTTCGTGGCCATGACGCGGGCCAGAGACCGGTTGTTTCTATCCAGGGCAGCACAACGCACCCGCTTAAAAAGCGTTCAGGTGCAGCAGGAAAGCCCCTTTATACGGCATATCGATGACTCCTTGAAAACTTCTCATACCGACTTCAAGGTCAAGCGCCGCCAGGAGCAACTCGGCCTTTTTTGAATTGTAGACATGAAAAAGAAGCTATTGACCTCCAGGCCGCAATCATAGTAATGCAGTCAGAATAATGGATGATGGACGGGTGCCGCCCGCCGGAGGTACTGGGCATGGGTTGGAAACGAATTCTGGGAGTTGGCCTGGCCGTTGGCTTGTTATGGATCTTTTCAGGCTCTGCCAGCGCGGATGTTTACCGGTATATCGATGCCAACGGCGTGATGCACTTTTCCAATGTCCCCACCTCATCGAAGTACCGTCTTTATTTCTCGGAACGTCGCGCCAGGGTCGTCACCAAACGGCTGACACGCTACGATCCGGTGATCAAGGAAGCCTCCAGGCGTCAATCTGTTCCCGTTCCGCTTCTCAAAGCCGTCATCAAGGCCGAATCTGACTACAACCCCAGGGCCGTCTCAAAAGCCGGCGCCATGGGGTTGATGCAGATTATGCCTCAAAATTTCAAGGAATTTGACCTTCACCACCCGTTTAATCCCCGGGAAAACATCATGGCCGGTACCCGGTATCTCAAGGAGCTGATGGAGCACTTTGGCGGAAAGTTAGGATTGGCTCTAGCGGCTTACAATGCAGGGCCCGATGCGGTAGAGCGCTACATGGCCATTCCCCCGTATCCCGAAACCGTGGATTATGTCAGCCGGGTGCTTCAATATTACAACGAGTTCAAGTAAAACCGGTGACCCATCAGCATACCGGAAGAAGTAAAAAAAGGGCCGCGGAACCCGCCGCGGCCCTTTTTGATGAAATCCGGGGAGATTAAGGCACGGGAACGATCCAACCCTCGGGTGCTTCTGTGAGTCCGTACTGGAT
>JBJKSK010000426.1:0-8278 GCA_046704125.1 Desulfobacterales bacterium
ATGTCGCCGGGTTCATGCGGGCGCAGGTAAAAGGGCTCCGCATACTTGAAGCCTTTGCTCAAAAGGCCTTCTATGGTCTGCATGGCCTCCACCAGACGATGCTGGTCGGAGTCATCCAGCTGCGCCAGCATCTCGCCGATTTCCTCCCTGGAGCGGGTGTCCAGCAGGGCGAAGGCCTTCATGCCCTTGGGAGTCAGGCTGAGCAGACGCAGGCGGCCGTCGTCGGCGCTGCGCGCCTTGGCAACCACCTCCTGTTGTTCCAGTTTGGTGACAATCCGGCTGAAATAGCCGGCATCCAGCCCCAATTCGCTGGCCAGATCCGTGGCGGTCAACGGCTGGCGGCCAGCCAATTCGAAAAGGATGCGGGCCTCGGTCAGGCTGTAGGGACTGTGCAACAAACCTTCCCGCAACACACCGATTTTCCGGGTAAAAAACCGGTTAAACCGGCGGATGCAGCCGATTCTCTGTTCCTGCACGCTGATATTCATTGGATATGCACGGCCTCCCTGATTTCCGATAATCGGAATTTTACTTGCCTTTGTCAAGTATTTAGGCGCATCTCTCCCTTTGCCCGATTCGGGCCGTCTCAACCCGCCTTTTTATCACGCCAAACCGCCCTCCGGGGCAGCGATGGCCTATTTTTTGCCCAACAGGTCCAGAGCCACCCGGCAATGGGTTTCCACGCCGTTTTGCATGATCTTTTCGTTGAAATCGAACCGGGGGCTGTGAACTCCGCCATAGGCGGGGTTGCCGGCCCCCACGCAGAAATAGCACCCGGGAACCTTTTCCAGGAAAAAGGACATGTCTTCGCCTCCCATGATCCGGGAGGGGACCACCACCCGCTCGGGGCCGACCACTTGGCTGGCTGCCCTGGTCACGACGTCACTCATGGCGGAGTCGTTGACGGTGGGCGGGTAGCCCTTATCGAAGGACATCTCGTAGGTTGCCCCCATGGCGGCGCACACCCCCTGAACGATCTTCTCGATGCGCTGCGGCCAGCTTTCCCATACCGCCCGGTCGAATGTCCGGGCGGTTCCCGATAAGGTGGCGGTTTCCGGAATGACGTTAAAGGCGGTTCCGGCCTGGAACTGGCCCACGGTGATCACGCTCGGGCTCAACGGGTCCATCTGGCGGCTGACGATGCGCTGCAGGGCGCTGACCACCTGGCAGCCCACCTCGAGTGCATCGATGCAAAGATTGGGCATGGCTCCGTGGCCGCCCTTTCCGCAGATGGTGAGGTTAAACCGGAACGAGGAAGCCAGCAGCGGCCCCGGGCGCACGCCCAGGGTGCCCTCTTCGATGGTGGGCCAGATGTGGCAGCCCACGGTGTAGTCCACGGCGGGATTTTCCAGGACCCCTTCCTTGATCATGGGCTCGGCCCCGCCTATGCCTTCTTCGGCCGGCTGGAACACGAACTTGATGTTTCCGCAGATGGCATCCCTGATTTTGCTCATCACCGTGGCGGCCACCAGGCCCATGGCCATGTGGGCGTCGTGGCCGCAGGCGTGCATCACCCCCGGGTGCGTGGACGCAAAATCCCGCCCGGTCTTTTCCTGGATCGGCAGCGCGTCCATGTCGGCGCGAATCATCAGGGTGGGCCCCGGCCGCCCGGTTTCCAGCAGCCCCACGACGCCGTAGCGGGCCACGCCGGTGGTCACGGCAAGTTTCTCCTTGCCAAGATAGTCGGCCACATAGGCCGAGGTCTTTTCTTCCGTAAACCCCAGTTCGGGAATGCGGTGCAGGTCCCGCCGGGTGCGGACCAGCAAATCCGAGTGCTCGCTTACCAGTTTTTTAATGTCCATGGTCATCTCTCGTCCAATCTGTTTGGGATCGTTTCGTAAAGGGCTCCAAGCGTTTTTTCAGCATCGGTGGCAGGCGGCCCAGTGATCGGGTCCGATTTCCCGGTATTCCGGGGCCTGCTGGGGGCATATATCCATGACCACCGGGCATCGGGGGTGAAACACACAGCCGGAAGGCGGGTTCAAGGGGCTGGGAACATCGCCTTTGAGCGGCAGGATTTCTTTTTGGCGGTCCGGATCGGGAATGGGCACCGCCGACAACAGGGCCCGGGTATACGGGTGCTGGGGGTGCTGATAGATTTCCGCGTCCGAGGCCATCTCCACGATGTGGCCCAGGTACATGACCGCCACCTTGTCGCTGATATGCTCCACCACACTCAAGTCGTGGGCGATAAACAGGTACGACAGATCCATCTGCTCCTGAAGCCTGGCCAGCAGGTTGATGATCTGGGCCTGGATGGAGACATCTAAGGCCGAGACCGCCTCGTCGCAGATGACCAGCTTGGGATTGAAGGCCAGGGTCCGGGCGATGCCGATGCGCTGGCGCTGTCCTCCGGAAAATTCATGCGGGTACCGGTTCATCTGGCTGGCGCGCAGCCCGACAAAATCCATGAGCTGGGCCACACGGCCGTGGATTTCCCTTCTGGAGGCTTTTTGAAAATTGCGGATGGGCTCGGCGATGATCTGGCCCGCACTCATGCGCGGGTTCAGGGAGGAAAACGGGTCCTGGAAGATGACCTGCAGCGATGCCCGGGTGCTTCTCAGCGTTTTCGAATCCATGGCCAGCAAATCCCTGCCCTGAAAGCGCACCCGGCCCGACGTGGGCTCGGTCAGCCGCAGGATGGAGCGGCCCACGGTGGTTTTGCCGCACCCGCTTTCGCCCACGAGACCCAACGTCTCGCCCCGATTGAGCGTGAAACTCACCCCGTCCACGGCACGAACGTAATTGACCGTCTTGCCCAGCAGGCCCATTTTAACCGGAAAATACTTCTTCAGGTCTTCGACTTCCAAAAGCGCCATATCAGTTTCCTGCCTGCGCGTCAGTGGGGGGCTGGTCGCTTTCCAGCCAGCATCGAACCCGGCGCTGCTCATCCACGACCAGCAGCGGCGGCATCCGGCAGGCACAGTAGTCCAGCGCCTCGGTGCACCGGGGTTGAAAACGGCAGCCCGGGGGCATGTTCAGCGGATTGGGGACCAGTCCTTTGATCTCCTCGAGTCTTCGGCCGCTTTGGGCCTTTCGGCCGATGACCGGGATGGAGCGCAGCAGACCCCGGGTATAAGGGTGGCGGGGATCCCGGAAAAGCTGCCGGACCGGAGCCTCTTCCACGATCTGGCCGGCATACATGACGATCACGCGGCTGGTCAACTCGGCCACCACTCCCATATCGTGGGTGATAAGCACGATGGAGGTCTGCATTTGCTTTTTCAGCTCGCCCATCAGGTGCATGATCTGGGCCTGGATGGTCACATCCAGAGCCGTCGTGGGTTCGTCCGCAAAGATCAGCTGGGGGCTGCACGCCAGGGCGATGGCGATCATGGCGGGCTGGCGCATGCCGCCGGAAAGCTTGTGGGGATACTGGCGGGCCCTGGCCCCGGGTTCGGCGATCTGGACTCTGCGCAGCATTTCCACGGCATGGGCCCAGGCCCGCTGATGATCCATTCCCAGATGCAGGCGCACGGCCTCGGCGATCTGCTCGCCGATGGTCAAAACGGGGTTTAGCGACGTCATCGGCTCCTGAAAGACCATGGAAATCGCCTTGCCCCGAACCCGGCGCATCGCATCGGGTTTTAACGCCAGCAGGTTCCGGCCCTGGAAAAGGACCTCCCCCCGGATTTCCGCCGGCGGGCATCGCAGCAACTGCAAAATGGACATGGCCGTCACGCTTTTGCCGCATCCGCTTTCCCCCACCAGGCCCAGGGTCTCGCCGGGGTACACCCAGAAATCTATCCCCTCGACCACTCTCACCTTTCCAGCCAGCGTCTGAAACTGGATCTGCAGGTTTTTGACGTCCAGCAACGGGGCGGCGGTCGGGCTCATATCCGGGTCCTCGGATCCAGGGCGTCGCGCAGCCCGTCGCCCAGCAGGTTGAAGCTTAGCACCGCCAAAAAGATGGCAATGCCGGGAAAGGTGGCCACGTGGGGATAAGACATCATGTAGGCCCGGGCCTCACCCAGCATCGCCCCCCACTCGGGAGTGGGCGGCTGGACGCCGATTCCCAGAAACCCCAGGCCGGCGGCATACAAAATGGCGGTTCCCATGCCCAGGCTGGTCTGCACGGTGATGGGGGCCATGACATTGGGCAGGATATGGCGCAGGATGATCTTGCTGTCTCGGGTGCCGATGGCCCGGGCGGCCTCGACATAGACCTCCTCACGAACCGAAAGCACGCAGCCGCGAACCAGGCGGATGTAGATCGGTACCATGCTGATGCCGACGGAAACCACCGTGTTTTCCAGCCCTACCCCCAGTATGGCCACCAGCGCCAAGGCCAGCAGGAAACCGGGAAAGGCCAGCAGCATGTCGGTGAATCTCTGGATGCAAAAATCGATCTTGCCGCCGTAATAGCCGGAAATCAGCCCAAACGGAACCCCGAAAATCAGGCCGAAGCCCACCACCTCCACGGCAATGAGCAGCGAAACCCGCGCGCCGTAGAGGGTGCGGCCCAGAATCGATCGGCCCAGTTCGTCGGTGCCCATCAGATGGGCGGCCGAGGGCGGCTCCAGGGCGTTCATCAGGTCAGGCGCCGAAGGGTTGCCGGAATACAGCAAGGGGGCGCCCAGGGCGCAGCCCAGGAAGATGAGCAGCATGATCCCGCCAAGCACAGCGGCCCGGTTGCGTTTGAGCTTGGCCCAGTTGGTCTTCCATGAACTGTCAAGGGTTTTGTCCTCGACCGGACTGCAGGTATCAACGATTGGGTCATTCATAGCGAACTCTAGGATCAACCACGGCATAGAGGATATCGGTCACCAGATTGACCACCATATACATCAGCCCGAAGATCAAGATGATGCCCTGGATCATGGCATAATCCCGGGCCAGGATGGAATCCACGATCAGCCGTCCGATTCCCGGCCAGGCAAAGACCGTTTCGGTCAACACCGCCCCTCCCAGCAACAAGCCAAACTGCAGGCCCACCACGGTAATGATGGGAATCAGGGCATTTTTCAGCGCATGTTTGACCACAATCACCGACTCCTTGAGCCCCTTGGAACGGGCCGTTGTGGTGTAGTCCTGGGAAAGTACCTCCAGCATGGTCGACCGGGTCATGCGGGCGATAAAGGCCACCACAAAGGAGGCCAGGGTAATGGAGGGCAGCACGAGATTTTTCCAGGTGCCGATACCGCCGGCCGGCAGCCACCCGAGATCCACCGAAAAAACGACCACCAGCATCAGGCCCAGCCAGAATACCGGCATGGAAATCCCGCACAAAGCGCCCACCGTGATGATATAGTCTATCCACGAATAGGGGCGCACGGCGGCTATCACCCCGGCCGGGATCCCGATGATGCAGGCCAGAAAAATGGCGGTTACCGCCAGCAGCAGGGTGTTGGGCAGCCGGGCCCAGATCTCGTCGATGACCGGGTTTTGGGTCCGTGCCGACCGGCCCAGATTCAGGTGCGCCAGCCGGTCCAGGAAGTCGAGATACTGGATGGGAAGCGGCTTGTTGAGCCCTAGTTGGGTGCGGATCAGTGTGACTTCCGCCGGCGTGGCCATCGGGCCGGCCAGCACCTGGGCGGGGTCGCCGGGCAGCATCCGGAGCATGAAAAAAAGCAGCAGGGAGATGCCCAGCAGCACCGGGATCATGTACAGCAATCGCCTGATGATAAAATTCAGCATATCGGTAGGCACATATGGACCAGATTGCGCAGCCGTCCCGAAGGACGGGGCCGGAGATACGCCCCAGCGAGGCGTCCGCCGGCCCCGTCCCGCACTCGGGGACCGCTATTTCATGGTGATATAGGTCGGATAAAATTTTTCGGTGGGGGTAACCACCATGTCTTTGATCTTGCTGGAATAGGCGATCACGAATCTTTCCACGTGCAGCCAGATCCAGGGGCAGTCATTCCATACGATTTCCTCGGCCTTCTTGAGCAGCTGCTTGCGGATTTTCGGGTTCTGTTCCTCGCGTGATTTCTTCATGATTCTGTCAAAGACCGGGTTGCAGTAAAATGCCGCGCCCAGGCCCTTGGGCGGGTTCACCGCGCAGGTAAACTGGCCGGAAAGGCCCATGTCCGCGTCCAGAACCAGGGGGCCCCATCCCAGCAAGAAGAGCTGCAGCTTGGTTTCACTCAGCGGCTTGAGCTCACCGGCGATATAGGTGGGCCAGTCGAAGGTGCGCAGCTCGGTTTTGACCCCGATGGCCTGCAGTTCGGACTGCACCACTTCGGCCACCTGCTTGTCAAACAGATACCGGCCGTGGGGGGTGCGCAGGTGAATGGTTTGTGAAAAATCGAAGTGGGCCTTCTTGAGCAGCTCTTTGGCCTTTTTCGGGTTGTAGGTGTACTGGTGGGGCATGCGGGTGTAGCCAAAGACCTTGGGGGAAACCGGAGAAGTCATGGGTTCGGCCAATCCGAACAGCACCTTTTTGCAGATGGCCTTCTTGTCGATGGCGTAGTTGAATGCCTGGCGCACCAGCTTGTTCGTGGTGGGCCCCTTTTGGCAGTTCATGCCGATAAAGATGGTTCGGGTATCCAGCGGCTTTTTGACGGTAATCTTGGGGTTGGCCTCCAGGGAGGCCACGTCGGAGGGAAGCGGTTTGTAGCAGACGTCAATCTGTCCGGAACGCAGCATCGCCTCGCGGGTGGAGGCCGAGGGGACGATCTCCCAGATGATTTTCTCCACCGTGGGCTTTTTCCCCCAGTAGTGCGGGTTTCGCACCATCACGATACGATTGCCTTTGACCCACTTCTCGAGCACATAGGGACCGGCCCCCACCGGGTGCTCACGCACGTCATCCCCGTATTTGGCGATGGCCGCCGGGCTGATCACGGAAGCCAGGGCCATGGAAAGGGTGGGCGCCAGTGGTGCAAAGGCGTATTTGAGCTTCAGCGCCACCGTGTAGTTATCGATTTTGACACACTTTTCGACCATTGAGACGGCGAAGCGCAGCGGAACGCGCATTTTGGGGTTGAGAATGCGATCCCAGGTCAATACAACCGCATCGGCGTTGAAATCGGTGCCGTCGCTGAATTTGACGTCATGGCGCAGATGCAGGGTATAGGTCAGGCCGTCCGGAGACACCGTGTAACCGGTCAGCAGCCTGGGGTGCAGCCCCCCTTTGGGGTCCTGGTATAACATGTTGCCGTAGATGAGATCGCACATGTTCATAAACAGGGTGGTCGTCTGCTCCTGGGGATTGAAGGTGTCTGCATCCACACCGATGGCGATCTTGAGTACCGGGATTTCGGATGCCGCCGCCGGCGCCGGCCTCTGGATGCCGAAGCATACCAGTAGCAACACTACAATCCCCGCGATTTTGCCCTTCCAACTGGTTGTGTTCATGGCCACGATTCCTCCTTTTTTAGGGTGTGTTGTCAACGATGCGCCCATCGTCAGGCCCCCGCACGATGCGGCCGTTTTGCATCACCATGCCGATGGCGTCTTTTCCCAGCAACAGGTTCAAATCGTCCAACGGATTGCCCTGCACCACGACCAGGTCGGCCAGCTTCCCGACAGCGATGGTGCCCAATTTATCGTACAGCCCCATGGCCTGAGCCGCCGTGCCGGTGGCCGCCACAAGGGCCTCTATCGGCGACAGGCCCCTGTCTGCCAACAGGCAGATTTCCCTCAAATTGTCCCCGTGGTGGTTAAAGGGGGTCCCCGCATCGGTGCCCATGGCGATGGGAACCCCCGCCACATGGGCCCGCTCCACGCTGGACAGGTGATGCGGTTTGACCTGGGTGGTCTTTTCCACCGCAAAAGCGGGAATCCCGGCCTCGGTGCCGTTTTCCAGGATATGGAAAAGGGCCGATAGCGTGGGGATATAGTGGACTTTCTGCAGGGCCATGGTCTCGACGCACTCGGCGTTGAGGTACACGCCGTGCTCGATGCTGTCGATGCCCGCGTGCAGGGCGTTGAGAACGCCCCTAGTTCCCATGGCATGGGTGGCCGTCTTCTTGCCGACCTTGTGGGCTTCCTCGATTCCGGCCCGCAGTTCCTCCTCGGTCAGCTGCGCGCTGCCCGGCTCGACGGCGGCGGTCAGCACACCGCCGGTGGCCATGAGCTTGACCAGGTCCGCCCCGGCTTTGATCTGACGGCGCGCCGCCCGGCGGACCGCATCGGGCCCGTCGGCCTCGCAACCGATCTGCCAGCCGTGTCCGCCGGTCATGCAGATCAACTGCGCGCTGACCTGCATCCGCGGCCCGGGGATCCACCCGGCCCCGATGGCCCTTTTGAGATCCAAATCCACGCCGCCGACGCCGCCCATGTCGCGCACGGTAGTCACCCCGGCCATCAGCGTCTGCTTGGCCCTGCGGAC
>JBJKSK010000427.1:0-3238 GCA_046704125.1 Desulfobacterales bacterium
GTCAGATAGAGGCTAAGGGCCAGCAGGGAATTGATGCCGATAAAATTGACGAGACTTCCATAGACGGCAAAAAATTGGGTTACGGCTTCCAAGGATGTCAGGCCTCCCGCATCTTCTTTCGTCCGAAAAGACCCGATGGGCGTAAAACCAGGACTGTAAACAGCACGGTAAAGGCCACGGCATCGCGCAGGTTCGACGTCCCGGTGATAGCCACGGTCAAGACTTCGCTCAAGCCAAAGGCCAGACCGCCTAAAATGGCTCCGGGGATGCTGCCCATGCCCCCCAAAATGATTACGGCCAGCCCTTTGAGCTCGATGGAATGCCCCATATCCGGGGAGAGGGAGTTAAAGTACAGGCCAAAAAGGATCCCGGCCGCCCCTCCCAGGGCAGAGGAAATGAAGAAGGTAAAGGCGATGATGCCATCCACATGGATGCCGAGCAGCCTGGCGGTCCGGTCATTTTCGGCCACCGCGCGGATGGCCTTTCCCGCGCGGGCCCGGCGCAGAAACTGGGTGAGGGCAAACATCAACAGAACCGCGATCGCCACGATTTCCACCTGCAGGGAGGTGATGTAAATGCCGGCCCATCGCCAGTTATGCACCGATACGGTGTGGGCGGGAAACCGCACGGTGCGCGCCCCGAAAAGTCCGAGGGCCGCACTTTCAAAAATAATGGCCATCGCAATGCTTGAAATCAGTCCCGAAAAATTGGAGTCGGCCCGCTGTCGCAACGGAACAAAGGCGACCCGGTCCAGAATAAGGCCCAGAATGCCGCAACACAGTACCGCGGCCGGGAAGGCCGTCCAGATGGACAGGCCTCCCGTTTGTACGAGCCATAAGGCGACAAGGCCGCCTAACGTGAAGATGGCGGCATGCGCCAGGTTCAAGATGTCGAGCACCCCGAAAACCAGCGTATAACCCACGGCAAATAGCCCATAGACGCTGCCGATAAAAAGGCCGTTGACTAGTTGTTGCGCCAGCACATCCATAATGGGGCTGTCCTTTTTCCCGGGATCTACTCCCCTAACACCTCAAATTTGCCGTTTTTCACGATCTGTACCACGGGAATGCAGCCGGCGTCCCGTTCAGGGGTAAAGGAGAATTTCCCGATCACCGTATCTAAATCCTTGATGTTGGCCATGGCATCCCGGATGGCTTTGTGATTGGTTGAGCCGGCGTTTTCAGTCGCCTTGTAAGCAATATGGACACCGGCAAAGGCCTGGGCGGCAAACTGGTCCGGCGGATTTCCATATTTGGCTTTGAAAGCCGCAACGAATTTCCGGTTTAACGGCAGCTTCGATGACGCATTCCAGGCCGCTCCCATCATCACACCCTCTGCGGCTTTGCCGGCATTTTTAATCAGTGCCGGGGAATTAAACCCATTGCCGCCAATGATCGGAACCGAGTAGGGGATACCGAGTTGACGGGCCTGACTGATAATGCCGGAGGCTTCTTCAACCAGGGCCGATACGATGATGGCATCCGGATTTTTACTTTTAATCTGGGTCAGTTGGGCTGAAAAATCGCGGTCTCCCTTGGCGAAAGTCTGGGTGGTCACGATTTTGATGCCATTGTTGTCTAGAGCCCTTTTAAAAGCCTCATATCCTCCCTTGGTGAAGGCATCGTCGTTTCCGTAGAAAACGGCCACTTTATGCAGGCCAAATTTTTCCTTGGCCACCTGGATGGTGTGGGGGATGACCACCGATTCTGTCAGGGAATCGCGGAAGATGTAATTGCCGATGGCCGTGATCCCCTGGGCGGTGTTGCTGATGCCCAACACCGGCATCCCTGCCTTCTGAGCGATGCGGTCGGTTACCTGGGCCGTGTTGCTGAGCGTCGGGCCGATGATTATCGCGACCTTGTCGGCATTGATGAATTTTTGAAACACGTTGATTCCCTGCTGCGGTACACTGGCATCGTCTTCAAAGATAGGAACGATCTTGATGCCCGTTGCACCGGCGGCCGCGTTGATTTCATCGACGGCTAACTCGGCGCCTTTTTTCTGGGTAGCGCCATAGGCGGCCGCACCGCCGGTCATGCTGAGCGCAAAGCCGATTTTTACCGTCTTGGGGGCGGCAAAAGCCGGTGTGCACAGCTGTGCCGAGATGAGAATCGTCGCCAAAAAAAAGGTGGTCATCATACCGATAGAGCGTTTGACAGGGTCCATGATGTGCTCCTTTCCAAATGAGAAAAGAAAAAAAGAAAAACATGCCAAACAGAAGAAAAATTATCATCCTAGTATGTTCAAGTCAAGCGGGGAGCCGAGAGGGCACAGCCGCACCGCTATGACCGGAAGATTCACTATCAAATTCCTGAAACCAAGTCAAAGTGGTGCAAAGCGGCCCCATTTGCCCAAAACAATTGACAACCCGGGGCAATAACCGTAGAGCATGGGCCGATGTCTTGCCATCGGGTGGAGGGATGGGTTCACCGGTGGGGCGCCGCCGCACTGCCTGGATTCAGACTTTTCTTTTTGATTCTCCTTGGGCTGGGCAGGGGGGACAAGCGCTTCAGGCGTAAGTAAAAAGGGCTTTCGTGATGCAAAAGGTTTCGTATCGGTCCGTGAAAGGCGGTATTTTGATAAACTGTTTGAATTCCAGGGGCGGCGGGGGCAATTGCCTGCGGCCCGTGCTCGCATGGCGGGCCACCGGACTTGCCTTGTGCCTGGCCGTCTTGCTGGTTCTGCCTTCAATCGCTTCGGCCGCTGGCCGTGGCGCAAAACCGGGAGAGGATGTGCTGCGTGCCACCCTGAAAAACGGCCTAAGAGTGGTCATCGTCCGCAATCCGTTGGCTCCCGCGGTGACCACGGCGGTAAACTACCTGGTCGGTTCCAACGAGGCCCCCCGGGGGTTTCCCGGCATGGCCCACGCGCAGGAGCACATGATGTTTCGGGGGTCTTCGAGGCTGTCGGCGAACCAGCTTGCCGATATTGCCGCCTCGATGGGCGGCATGTTCGATGCCGACACCCAGCAGATGGTGACCCAATACTTTTTTACCGTCCCGGCTCAGAACCTGGATGTGGCGCTTCGCATCGAGGCCATCCGCATGCGAAGTGTCCTGGACAGCGAAGCATTG
The DNA here is from genome assembly GCA_046704125.1 of Desulfobacterales bacterium. GTDB lineage: Bacteria > Desulfobacterota > Desulfobacteria > Desulfobacterales > JBJKSK01 > JBJKSK01. The sequence goes on from JBJKSK010000427.1 coordinate 3,075, forward strand.
TGGAAAAAAGAGCGTGGCGCCATCGAGCAAGAGGTGGCCCAGGATTTGTCCAATCCCAATTATGTCTATTATAGGCAACTGCTGGCCACTCTGTTTAAGGGCACGCCTTACGCCCATGATGCACTGGGCACCAAGTCTTCCTTTGATAAGACCACCGGTGCCAT